>CAZYAH010000012.1:0-16850 GCA_964645595.1 uncultured Alicyclobacillaceae bacterium
CGCGAAACACCTTGATTGAGACGTATTCCCCGTTTGTGTTGAGGATTGCCTCACAGGCTTCGCGAAAGTACATCGAACGCGGTCGCGACGACGAGTTCAGCGTGGCGTTGATGGCGATGAATGAGGCCATTGACCGGTACGACGCGGACCGAAAAGTCAACTTTCTCGGCTTTGCGGAAACCATTATCCGCCGTCGCCTGATTGATCACTTCCGAGTCCAGAAGTCACAGTCGCGCGCTGTGCCCTGGACCGAATTCGACGTCGTGGACGAAGAGGACAATGTTGTCAATTACGTGGAAGTGCAGACGTCCATCGAAGTGCACCAGGCGGCCGAAGAGCAGGAGGCGCGGAGGTTAGAAATTGGCGAATACGCGCGGGCCCTGCACGAGTTCGGCCTCTCGTTTGAGGAATTGGTTGAACTTTCGCCAAAGCACGCGGACGCCAGGCAGAATGCCATGGAAGTGGCGCGCGCGGTGGTGAGCGACGAAGCGCTGTTGCGGTATGTGCTCGAGAAAAAGGCGCTGCCGCTCAAGGCTCTGGAAGACCGCGTTGGCGTTTCCCGCAAGACGATGGAGCGCCAACGAAAATACATTCTCGCTGTGGTGCTGCTATTGCACGGCGACTTTCAGTATTTGCAGTCTTGCATTTCGGGATAGAAAGGGGGGTGGACGATGCGTCGGCGTGGAATTGTCTTGGAATTGGCCGCGGATCATGTCGTGGTCTTGAGTTCCGACGGTGAGTTTTGCCGGTTGCCGCGGACCGACAATATGTCAGTCGGCGCGGAGGTCACATGGGAGTCGCTGTGGGGTGATGGCGAGACGGCCACGCAACCGGTGCGGGCCCGGCGCCTTCGCCCGCTGGTTTGGAAGCGCGTCGTGGCGGCTGGCGTCGCTGCCTGCCTTACGATTGCCGCGGGCGCGTGGTGGGGTCAGAACCGCGTCGGGACAATGACTGCGGAAGCGTACGCGTTTGTGTCGATAGACATTAACCCGAGTGTTGCGCTGCAACTGGACCATCGTCAGCATGTGATGGACGTGGTTGGTCTGAACGACGATGGCAAACAGTTGTTGCTGCGCGCACATGTGGAAAAGGATGAACCGCTGAAGTCGGCTCTGGAGGACATCGTGAGCGCGGCGGTCGCGGCAGGGATGTTGCCCGATGAGGATGCCATCCTGATCTCAGCAGCGCCGGCGAGCGACAAGGACGATGTCTCGGACATCGAGGAGCTGGCGGAGCAAAGCGTGGTACACGTCATTGAAAGCAATCCAGTGGTCAGACAGCACCATCCGGCTGTTTACTCCATTGGTGTTTCTGCAATGGTATGGAACGCAGCAAAGCGCGCAAACATTTCTCCAGGAAAGTTCGCTGCGTTCCTGATTGCGGAGCAAGAAGGAAAAGATGTCAGTCTGGAAGATTTGCATGGCCAGACGCTGAAGGAGATTCTGTCCACCCCGTCCGCCAGCAGCATCGCCGAGCTCCTGAAGAGGAGCGACCCCGACAAAGTGGAACAATTTGTGCAGGGGCTTCACCACCAGGCCAGCGTCCCGAAGCCCGCAGCGAACAAACAACACGAGTCCGGCGGCGCGGGGAAAACCGACAGCAGTTCGCCTGGCAAAGACCACGAAAGTGGTTCGGCGGCTGACGGACAGCGCAAAGGCGGAGAGTCCAAAGGCCATGAGGACCATCATTCTTCGGGAAACGCTGACGGAAAAACGCACGAGTCCGGAGAAGTCACCGTCCAATTAGGGAACAGTGTCATCACTGTTCCCGTTGGATCGTTGGCCAACTCTAAGGGAGACCACGACCTACCCGGCGACAAATGGAAGCATGGCGACGACTACAACGATGGTCAGAATTCGGACTCGTGGCGTCCGTTTGACTACAGCGACGACAAAGAGAAACATCATGACCATGCCCACGGGAAGAAGGGTCACAAACATGCGTCCCAGGAGGACGCCGCTTCCGACCTGAACCGAGTCGCACGGCAACACGGGAAGCAGGATGGCGACCATCACGGCTGGTCTGATGGCAATCACGTTGAAGATGACTAGACCATTGTCTCGACAACTGGATGAAATGTCCTTGCTCCTCCATACTGGTTCGATTTTGGAACCCAAGGACGATAACGTATAATAAGACCCGCACGCAGACAAAGAGGTGAACAAAGGTGCGGGTCGATGAATTTGATTACGAGTTGCCGGAAGAACTGATTGCCCAAACTCCGCTGCCGAATCGGGACGATTCCCGCTTGATGGTGGTCGATCCGGTGGCAGAGTCGATTGTACATAGCCATTTTCGACACCTCCTGGACTTTCTTCGGCCGGGAGATGTGCTCGTCTTCAACAACTCGAAAGTGCTTCCCGCTCGCCTGTACGGGACGAAAGTGGACACGGGCGCGCGAATTGAATTGCTGTTAACGCGGGCGCTGTCCGACAAAGAGTGGATTTCGTTGGCCAAGCCGGCAAAGCGACTGAAAGAGGGAACGCGAATCGAATTTCGCAGTCAGGGCGTGGATGCTGGGCTTCGAGACAGCGGACAAGCTGCTCCCGCCCTTGGCTCCGCGGTTGTGACAAAGGTGCTGGACGAAGGATTGCGCGTAATCCGGTTCGACGTTGAAGGGCCCATGGAGGAGTTTCTCGAGAGAGTGGGGACAATGCCGCTCCCTCCCTACATTCAGGTCCCGCTGCAGGAAACATCCCGCTATCAGACGGTCTACGCGCAGCCGGCCGGTTCGGTGGCCGCGCCGACGGCTGGGCTGCACTTCACGACAGATCTTATAAATCGTCTGCGGGATTCTGGAATCGAAACCCACTACGTCACATTGCACGTCGGACTCGGCACCTTTCGTCCGGTACAGGTGGATACGGTCGAAGAGCACAAGATGCACCAAGAACAGTACGAAATTCAACCAGAGGTTGCCGAGGCGGTGAATCGGGCAAAAGCGGACGGCCGAAGGGTCATCGCGGTCGGAACGACGTCTATGCGTACGTTGGAGAGTGCGGCAGCGTCTGGGCAGGTGAAGCCGGGCCGCGATGAAACGGACATCTTCATTTACCCCGGTTACAATTTTCGCGTCGTCGACGCACTCATCACCAATTTTCACCTGCCGAAGTCCACGTTGCTCATGCTGGTTGCAGCGATGATGGGAGTTGAATTCACTCGGCGGGTGTACGGAGAGGCTGTTCGGGAACGGTACCGCTTTTTCAGTTTCGGCGACGCGATGTTCATCACCAGGAGGGGTCTTGTTGAGTCAGCCGGTTCGCTATGAATTTCTGAAGAGATGTCGACACACAATGGCGCGCAGAGGTCGCTTGCACACGCCGCACGGAACCATCGAAACACCGGTCTTCATGCCCGTGGGGACGCAGGCGACCGTCAAAACCATGGCGCCGTGGGAACTGCGGGAAATCGGAGCGGGGATCATTCTGTCGAATACGTATCACCTGCACCTGCGTCCGGGGGAGGAACTCGTGCGGGAAGCCGGTGGACTTCATTCGTTTATGCAGTGGGACGGCGCAATTCTCACCGACAGCGGCGGCTTCCAGGTGTTCAGCCTCGCCGAGTTGCGGAAGATCACGGACGAAGGTGTTCAGTTTCGCTCCCATCTCGACGGCAGTCCGCGCTTTTTCTCGCCGGAATCGGTGATGCGGATTGAAAATGCGCTCGGCGCCGACATCATCATGGCGTTCGACGAGTGCCCGCCCTATCCGGCCAGCCGCGAGTACCTGGAAGTGTCATTGCGGCGCACCCTCGATTGGGCCCGGCGTTGCAAGGCGGCGCACGCACGCCCGGACGAGCAGGCCCTGTTCGGAATCGTCCAAGGCGGGGAACACAGGGACCTGCGGCGCGCGGCTGCGGAGGCGCTGGTCGAGATGGATTTCCCGGGTTATGCCATAGGTGGGCTCAGCGTCGGCGAGCCAAAGCCGTTGATGTACGAAATTCTCGAGTTCACGACGCCCCTCTTGCCGGCGGACAAGCCGCGGTACCTGATGGGGGTCGGATCTCCGGACGACCTGTTTGAGGGTGTCCAGCGCGGCGTGGACATGTTCGACTGCGTGCTGCCGACCCGGATTGCGCGAAACGGGACCGTTCTGACGTCGCGAGGCAAGCTGGTCATCCGCAACGCCCAGTACGCAAAGGATATGTCGCCGCTCGACGAGGACTGTTCCTGCAAAGTGTGCCAGACTTTCACGCGGGCCTATATTCGCCACCTGATTAAGGCGGACGAGGTTTTGGGAATCCGGCTGACAACCTACCACAACCTCTACTTCTTGCTGCGGACCATGGAAAACATCCGCAAGGCGATTGAAGAGGATCGATTCCTTGAGTACAAGAAGGAATTTTATGATCTTTACGGGTATAATGATGGAAACGTCGGAAAGGAAGTGTGAGATTGGGTACAGCGAACATTGTCTTGTTGCTCGTAATGCTTGTAGTCTTCTATGCGCTGATGATTGTGCCTCAGCGTCGTCAGCAGAAGCAGCGAGCAGCGATGATGCAGCAACTTGGCCCCGGCGCGAAAATCCTGACCTCGTCCGGTATTTTCGGCCGAGTCGTGAACGTGCAAGACGACATCCTTCGCGTTGAGGTGGCCAAAGGCGTCGAAATTGAAATGGACTCGCGCGCTGTGCTTCGCGTAGTGGAACCGTCTGTTCAAGCGGCCACTCAGGAATCGTAAGCAGACGCCCGCGCCACTCGTAGGGCGCGGGCGTACTTGGCTGTCTGCAAGTTTTGAAGATTAACAAAGAATTGGTGCATTTCAATCGGACACTGTGTTGACTCCGATGATACCGCCGAACGCTCCTATCAAGGTCAACACAAGAAGTCGAAACAGACCGTTGGCGTCCATGGAGAACGTGTTGTAGACCACGAGGCCGATGCAGACCATGATGCCAGCGTAAAGCAGTCCGACGAGTCCGCCGTAGTACCAGCCGCGTTCCGCTGCGGCGCGGCTGCCGGCAATTCCACCGAACAGTATGGCGACACAGTGGATAATGTACGCTGCGAAAACCATCTGCCCTTGACTGGGGGCGCTAAAATGCGCCCACAAGGCGGCCCCGAGGATTCCGACGACGGCAAGAAACAACGCCCACGCTAATCCGTACAAGGTGGGAGACTTGCGAAGCACGCGCAGCGTGCCCCGAATTGACATTTCCATTTTGGGCACCTCCCGTCCACAGTTCTACTCTCCCCAATCTCTTGCGCTCTGTCCTAAGAGTATTCATATTCTCGCAGTGACACAGCTATGAAATCATGTGGTACAATAAGAGACAAAAAATTCACAATGAAGAAGATCCCGTACTGGGTTAATAGATAACAGGCTGAATCGGACGGGCTGGGTACGGTGTGGCAATTTATTGTCTCCTGCTCTGGAGAAGAGGGTGACAGCTTGGAAAGTACAAGAGTGTTTAAGACCACGGTCTACGAACTCGTGGTTGGTTGCGTTGGCGTTTTGACCGCAATTCTATACGTCCCGCACTTGCACCGCCACAACTGGGCCCTGGCAGTCCTAATGGTTGTGTTCGCGACCATCGTGGAGGCGATTCCCGTCCCGCTCGGGAAAGTCGTGGGTTCGCTCATGATTGCGCTCCCGATTGGTGTGATGGTGGTTTACGGCGACGCGGAAGCCGTCTTGCTCAGCGCAATGGCCATGATGTTCGCTCCATTGTTGCAGCGGCGAAAGACGAAATTTTCGACCTGGCTGTTCAACGTGGGTCAGAACGGGCTCAGCATGTGCGTGATGGTTGAGGTGTTTCGGCTGACCCATGTCGCCGACCCGCAGTCGCTTCTCAATTGGAGTGTCGCCTTGAGCGTGGTACTCGGCGTCGCCGCTTACACCGTCGTCAATCACGCGTTCATTCACGTGTTGCAGTGGTTCCGAGGCGTATTTGACCGCTCCGACATTGTCGACTTGTTCGTCGCCGACGGGTTGAACAATTTGATTGCCCTGCTGCCTGCCTTTCTGATGATGTTGGCCAGCTATGAGAGCCCAATTCTTGGACCAGTGGTCATCTTGCCGATTGTTTTGCTTGGACAAATCATCCGGATGTACAGAGAAACGGCCATGTTACACGCTGTGCAAACGGAGATGGCTCGTCTGACATCCGAGTTCGATGTCCAGAAACTCTGCGAAGTCGCCGCGGAAACAGGGGCAAAGTTGTCTTACGCGGAAACGGTCGTTGTCTTTACGTACAACGAGGAGCGCGAGGTGTTACTTCCCACCGCCGTTTTTCCGTCAGCGGCGGCAAAGCACTTCGTTCCGATGGAACTCCGCGAGGCTGACGGCGGTATCATTTGGAGCGTCATTCGCGAGAACCGTTGGCTGTACGTGCCGGATGTGTCGAAGGACAGCCGGGTGCGGTACGTTCGTTACGGCGGCGTTCAGGTTAAGTACAAGAGTATGGCGATTTTTCCGATGGTGACGCGAGGTATGGTGCAGGGGGCTATCGTCTACTATTCGGAGCGGCCGTACGCGTTTCCCGAACTCGGTGAATATCTCCAGACTCTCGCGGCGCAACTGTCCGTCCTGCTGGAAAATGCGAAGTTGTACAAGCAACTGAAAGAGCAATCCTCCCGCGACGGCGCCACCGGACTTTACAACTACCGGTACTTTTACGAGGAACTGGAGCGGCGAGTCCGACTTGCGCGGGAACGCGGCACACCCGTATCCGCCGCGGTCATCGACGTGGACTACTTCAAGAAGTTCAATGACACCTACGGTCATCTGGCTGGCGATGCAGTGTTGCGATCCGTCGGGCAATTGCTCGTGGCGCACGCCGGACCTGAGGCGTTTGTCGCGCGTTACGGCGGGGAAGAGTTCGGCATCATTTTTCCGTATACAAAGGAAGAGACTTACGAGCGACTGGAACACCTGCGAAACGAAGTCAGCAGGCACGTGGTGGAGTTTGAAGGTTATCGGCTGCAGGGCATTACCATCAGCAGCGGCGTCGCCAGCTTCCCGGTCGATGCCGCCAATGACCGAGACTTGTTGCTGAAAGCCGACTCGGCCATGTACTGGGGCGCAAAACAGCGCGGCCGTAACCGCACCGCGTTGTACACTCCGGAGTTTGACGCGCAGCTGTTTATCGATGAGTTGACCGGTCTTTACACCTACCATTTCCTGAACATCAAGCTGCGCGAGGAAATTCTCTCCGGCGTACGCAACTGGGGAGCCATCTGCCTGGATTTGGACAACTTCAGCTATATCAATTCCGCGTTTGGCTTTGATGTCGGCGACAAGGTGCTAAAAGAAACCAGCCTGCTCATCAAGGAATCGCTGCGGCAGAATGAATTGGCTTGTCGGTTTGGCGGAGACGAGTTTCTCATTCTGCTGCCGAATGTAGGGAATCCGGAACTCTCGAAAATCGCTGAACGAGTGGTCAACGCCATCGCAGACCACAGGTTCCGCGGCGGGCAGAGCCTCGTCCTCTCGGTGCGAAGCAATGTAGTCGTCGAGTACGTTGAAGACGTTCGCGACGCTACCGATTTCCTCGACCGCGTGTCGCAGCGGATGGCTGGGATGCAGACCTCGCTGCAAGGTGAGTCCTTGGCGTAAATATCCCCCCTTTTCCGGCCATACTATGGTGCGGACAAGGGGGGATTTTGCGTGCTCAAAATACCCGTTTGGGAGTTCTGTGTGCGAATTGTTGTACTCTACATCGCTGTTGCAATAGCACTGCGTGTGATGGGCAAGCGTGAAATCGGCCAACTTTCCGTCTTTGACTTCGTCGTCTCCGTGATGATTGCGGAATTGTCCACCGTTCCGATGGAAGATACGGACCAGCCGATGATGCAGGCGCTGCTGTCGATTGCCACGCTGGTCTTGCTGCAGTTCGGCGTCGCCTTGTTGCAGTTGAAGAGTCACCGCTTTCGCCACATTATCGACGGAGAGCCGACGGTTCTGATTGAACACGGACAGATTCAGGACAATGAGATGCGCAAGATCCGGTATACCATCAATGATCTGCTGATGCAGTTGCGAGAAAAAGGGTATCCAAACGTCGCAGACGTGGAATTCGCCATTCTCGAAACCTCGGGGACGCTCAGCGTGATTCCCAAGGCGGAAAAGCGGCCGATTACCCCAAGCGACATCGGCAAGAGCGTTGCCCCCGAAAGTATTGACATGCCGCTCATCAGCGACGGCCAGGTGGTACGAAAGACCCTCGACATCCTACAGCGCGACGAGCAGTGGCTGCGCGACGAACTCAAGCGCCGGGGCTACGAACGCATTGAAGATGTGTTTTACGCGTCGATTGACGCATCCGGGACGCTGTTTATTGACTCCAAGGACAAAGGGAAACAGCGGTAGCGGGGCTGCGGTGGGATTACTACACCGCAAATGGAACGGCAGCCACCAGGTGGCACAGATACCGGCCGACCCGCGGAATGCGCCGGACCCTGTGCGTCGTCACAACGCGGAACATGCACAACAGGATGAAGTACACCATGGTTCCGGCTGCGATGGCAAACATCATTTGCAATCCGGACATGTCGTCCCGCGGCGGTGTAAACAGGTGGAGAAACAACACCATGGCCGCAGTTGAAACCAAAATTTTCACCGTATCCGGGATATCGATTTTCAAGCCAATCAAGCGATGCAGACTCCATAAGTGCAACAACGTCGTCAGACAAACGGAACACGCGAGCGCCCACGCCACGCCTAAGATTCCGAGCCGTGGATCCGACGCGAGGACGTAGATGAGCAAAAGGCGCATCACTCCTCCAATCACCGAGTTTCGCATGGAAACTCCGGCTCGGTTGAGCCCCTGCAAGATTCCCTGCAGCGGACTTTGAAGATACAGGAGAAACCCCACAGGCGCCATGATGGCGAGAATCGGCCCGACGGCCTGCTCTGCGAACACGTTTCGGCACAGTGGTTCGGCAAACATCCATAGGACGACGGACGTCGGGAAGCCGACGATGGCAGTCGCTGTCCAGCTCTGTGCCAATCGCCTTTGGACCCGCCTCGTCGCGCGCGCGGCTACAGCCTCCGAAACCGAAGGTACCAGATTTGTCGCCAACGAACCGGTAAACACCGTCGGAAATACAAGCAGAGGGATGGCCATCCCCCCGTATTGCCCGTACAGAGTGGTCGCGGCGGCAGTGGTCAAGCCGGCCATCATCAAGGCGCGGGTTACAAGAACGGGCTCGACGGCGTAGATTACTGACCAAATGAGACGACTTAGCGTCACAGGTGCGGCAATCTCAGTGATTGCTTTCAGCGTCTGTCGCGTCGTTTCCAGACTGCGAAGCGGCGCATCGGCCCACACATGGGAGACGCGGCCGCGGCGATAATACTGCACAATCAAAAATACGAGACCTGCCAGTTCCCCGAGCACCATGCCCATCATCGCAGCCGCGGCTGCAAACGCAAGCGAATATTGCATGAAGTATATCGCCAGGGCCCAGACGCTGAGGATGCGGACGGTCTGTTCGAGAATCGACGCCCAGGCGGGGGGAGCCATATCCTGCAGGCCCTGAAAGTAACCGCGATAGATGCTCGAGATGGAAATAATCGTCACAATCGGGATCATCGCCAAATAGGTCGGATAAGCCCGCGGATCTGTAATCCAGTGTTCACGGATCTGGTCGCGCAAGAGCCACATGAGGAACGTGAACACAACTGCCATGGTGAGAATGACCACCGCACTCACTCGCAAGATTCGTTCCACCCGCACCCGATCCCGCTGCACGTAAGCTTCGGCTACCAGTTTCGAAATTGCTACGGGCAGGCCTGCAGTAACAAACGTCAGTACGAGGTTGAGCAGCGGAAAAACCATCTGAAACAGGCCCATGCCAGCCGCACCAATCAACCGCGTCAAGACAATCCGGTAGACAAACCCCATGACGCGGTTCACGAGCATTGCCATCATCAGCACCAGGGCACCGTGAGCAAAGGAGCGATTCATGCAGTGTTCACCCTCCAAAGCTTGTCACTAACACCATATGCCCGGCAGACGAGGGTTAGTCCACAGAAGGAATCGGTACAAGGTGTGGAGAAGTGAATGACATAAGGCAGATGTCGGGATTACAGCGGGGTGGGAGGGAGTTCGTCTTGTCTGAATCCGTGAGCACGGATCTATTCCCTTGGGACGAGTATTGGCAAGATTTGATTCGGCTGTGCGAAGCGAAAGTGGAAGAGTTTCACCTGCTGGGGTACGAAGAAGTGACTGCCGAAGAAATCCTCGAATGCGTCCAGTCCATTTTAAAAGGGCGTGGCCGCCTGCACGAGGTTGTGTCGACCATTCTGAGCCTGAACGTGGGTCAGTTTATGAACTACATGACCATCAATGCTTTCAAAGGCGGTTTGGGCGACGGTCTGGTTTGACGTTCAATTGGCGCGTTGATTATACTATGAAAAGCGTGCCGTACAGCTTGTCCAAGACTGTCGGCAACGCCTTACATAGGAAGAAATCTTACGTGTTGGGAGATTGGCCGTTTGAAGAGGAAGAGCAGTCGCAAGTGGGGTCGTTTTGGCCTATTCATCGTCATCATATGTGTCATACTTGGCCTTACTTCCGGAACCTCGTCGAGATTGTGGAAGTCCATCCCGCTCGGTCTAGACTTACAGGGCGGCTTTGACTTGTTATACCAGATTCAGGCGACAAAGGATCACCCGCTGACCAAGGACGGCGTCGAGGCCGCATTGCAAGCCGTCGAGTTGCGAGTCAACCAGATGGGCCTCACGTCGCCCGTCATCCAGCTTGAAAACGGAGATCAGATCCGAGTCGACATTGCCGGATCGTTTAACCAAGCAGAGGCCGAGAGGGTTATCGGAGAAACTGCCGACTTGAAAATGTACGGCAAAGCGACTTTGGATCCAAAAACGGGCAAGTGGACTCCGGACCCCAAGACGCTGCTCGCAACGGGCGCTGACCTGAAGAGCACCTCGCATTGGGCAACCAACGACCGCGGCGAGAACGTCGTGACGCTGGAATTCAAGGATCCTACGAAGTGGCAGAAAATCACGCAGGATTACCTGGGTAAGCCGATTTACGTATTCCTGAACGGCAATTTGCTGACGTATCCAGTGATCCAACAAATTATGACAACCGGGCAGTCTGAAATTTCCGGCGGCGACCTGAACACTCCGGAAAAATGTCAGACGTTGGCAAAGGAACTGAACGCGGGCGCGCTTCCGTATCCGCTGAAACTGGTCAGTTCCATGAACGTGGGACCCACGCTCGGAATGGCGTCTCTGAAAGCGACCATGTGGGCATCGCTGGCCGCCATCATCTTGATTTTCCTGTTCATGCTGGTTTTGTACCGTTTGGCAGGTCTGATTGCAAACATAGCTTTAGTCGCCTATCTGTACCTGCTGCTGTTGACGTTCGCCGGACTGCACGTCGTGCTTACACTGCCTGGGTTGGCAGCGCTCGTGCTCGGCGTAGGCATGGCAGTGGATGCGAACATCATTACGTACGAGCGCATCAAGGACGAGATGCGCAACGGCAAGAGCCTGCAGTCGGCCGTGATTGCCGGCAACCAGCGAGCGCTGCGCGCCATTATCGACTCGAACGCAACCACGTTTATCGCGGGCGCTGTGATGTACTGGTTTGGACAAGCGGACATTCGCGGCTTCGCCATATCCTTGATGTTGAGTATCATCATCAGCATGTTGACCGCCGTGCTGTTGAGCCGTGCCTTGCTGTTGCTGCTCACCAAGTCGAACGTTGTCAACCGCCCCTGGTGGTTTGGCATCGGGAAAGGGGTAGTTAAATCGTGAAGGCGCGGTTTGACATCGTCGCACACAAGAAGTGGTTCTTTGGATTCTCGCTGTTGATCACGGTGCTCGGACTCATCGCATTTGCGCTGTTCGGATTCAACTTGGGCACCGACTTTGAGGCCGGTTCGCGCCTGCAAATGCAGTTAAATGAACCGGTAAACGTGGACAAAGTCCGAAGCATGTTGAAAGAAGCCAACCTGGAAGTGGGCGAGGGAGCCATTACGGTCGCTGGCACGACGGGAGAGACCGCCGTCGTCCGCTTCCCGGTCACGCTCAGCCAAGAGCAAATCGCCAAGGTCAACGATGTGGAGAAGAAGTACTTCCCGAAGTCGGACGGGGCCGAAGTGCGGACGGTGGACCCCATCGTGGCAAAGCAGACTTCTCAGAAGGCGGTCTGGGCGGTTCTCCTGGCGTCGCTGTTCATCGTGGTGTACATTGCGATCCGATTTGAATATCGGTTCGCCGTATCGGGCATCATCGCCTTGCTTCACGACGCGTTTATCGTGATGTCGGTATTTGCGCTCCTGCGGCTCGAAATCGATTTGACGTTTGTCGCTGCAATCCTGACGATTGTCGGATATTCCATCAACGACACCATCGTCATCTTCGACCGGATTCGCGAGAACATGAAGATTGCGAAGCCCAGAACCCACGAAGACCTGGAACGGCTGGTGAACAAGAGTCTGTGGCAGACGATGTCGCGTTCCATCAATACGGTGATGACCGTTTTGATTGCCGCCGTGATGCTGTTCTTCTTTGGCGGTCAATCGATTCACTCGTTTACGTTTGCGTTGATTGTCGGCCTGGTAAGCGGTGCGTACAGCTCGATTTTCATCGCCAGCCCCATATGGGTCGTTTGGCGCGGACGCACCTTGCAAAAGGAACCGAAGAAGGTGGCGTCTTCGCAGTAGCTCCGAGATGGGTGTTCCACCACGTATAGCGGGGTGGAATCGCCAATTTGGAAACATCTTCGCTAATGAGCGGCCTTCTCCGCGCAGGAAGGGCCGCCTTTTCACGAAATCGAAACTGCAGCTCTGGGAGAGAGCGGAGGTACACGCGTGGCGAATTGTCTTTGGCGCTCGGCAACCGTGGACGAGGGGACGGCCAAGCGGATCGCAAAACGGTTTGATCTACCCCTTCGCGTTGCCAAGTGGCTTTGCATACGAGACGTCCGGGAGGACGAGATTGAGGAGTGGCTCTATCCGGAAAGAGCGAATTGGCTATCGCCTGGCGTGTTTTGGGACATGCCGAGCGCGGTGGAACGGATTCTGCGAGCGCGCGCGAGCGGCGAGACCGTATGCATCGCCGGCGACTACGACGCGGATGGCGTGACGGCGAGTGCCATCTTGGCCAGTACACTGGATGCGCTCGGGGTGGCTTGGCACTGTCTCATTCCGCACCGGGTTGAAGACGGCTACGGCTTGTCGCAGGCAATGGTAGACAGAGCCCAGCAGCTCGGCTGTACGTTGATTGTCACCGTAGACAATGGCATTCAGGCACACGACGCAATTGCCTACGCCAATTTGCTGGGGATGGACGTGTTGCTGACGGACCACCACGAGCCTTCCGACACGCCGCCCCATCCGGTGGTCGCCAATCTGCACTGGACGCGGGCGGATGGTTTGGAGACGCGGGCGCTCTCAGGAGCCGGGGTCGCGTGGAAGCTAGCCACGGCGCTGTTGGAGAGTGCAGAGGGCCAGTTTCAGGAATTGCAGGATTGGCACATCGCGCTCGCGACGCTCGGCGCGCTCGCTGACGTCATGCCCATGACTGTAGAAAACCGGAAGTTGGTAAAAACAGGAGTAGGCATGCTTCGCACATGTCCACACAGCGGATGGCGAGCGCTGTGTGAAGTGGCTCGGGTCGACGTGGGATCGCTGACGGAAAACTCTCTGCTCTGGAGCATTGTGCCGCGACTCAACGCCGCGGGCCGAATGGACAGCGCAGAGCTGGCCTTTCAGCTTCTGATGGCGAGAGACGAGGAAGTTTCGCGGCGGCTCGCGGACGAACTCGAAGCGTTGAACACATTGCGCAAGAGTGAAACGGAACGGGCGTATCAGGAGGCGTCTGCGCAATACCTCCACGCCGACCCGGACGGGGTGCACCCGGTGGTGTTGGTTTGTGGACCCTGGCACCTTGGCGTCGCTGGTATTGTCGCAGCCAAACTTGTGAATGCGTTTCATCGCCCCGCCATCGTGCTGGCGGACGACGGCGGAGAGGTGTTGCGAGGCTCCGGTCGCGCACCGGACGGAATTCCACTGCACAGTGTGGTCGCAGCGTGCGCGGAGCACCTTCACCACTTTGGAGGACACGAGACGGCCATCGGATGCGCCGTCACTCGGACACATTTGGAAGCGTTCCGGGCGAAACTGTTCCGTGTTGCAGAAACGATGATAGCTGACGTACAGGAAACAGCGGAGGAACCGGTAGCGGACGACTTTCTCTCGCTCGCTGACGCGACCATGGACACTTGCCAATGGGTGGAGCGCTTTGTCCCCTACGGCCCTGGCAATCCGCCGCTCACGTTCTACGTCGGACCGGTGGAATTGATTCGCAGTGTTCGCATGGGTGGCGGCAGGCACTTGCGCTTGCGGGTGCGGGAAGGAAAGCACGAAGCCGACCTGGTCTGGTTCAACGCCGAAGGCGAGGCCTTGGATTGGCTTCCGGGTCAGCGCCTGTCCGCGATTGTGTGTGTGGAGCGCAACACGTGGCAAGGAAGGACCACAGTGCAACTGCGAGTGATGGAGGCGTACGCGCTCGCCAACCCTCTGCTTCGGGACGAGTTCGGTTACCTGTATCGGTTGCTGCAGGCGCGGCGGCGGCTGTCGCTGCGTGAGGCAGAGCACGCTCTGCCTGGACGTACGGTGGCGGAAGCCAAAGTGGTCCTGGATACGTTTGTCGAACTTGGATTTGCCGAAGGAACAGAGAGCGCGTATCATGTTGTTGAACAAGTTGTCCGACGCGACCTGCGACATTCCATTCAATATCAGCGACATTTGCGGCAGGTCGCAAGCAGGACTAGGCAGTCGCGAATAAAATGAGCGAGTATGCAGAGGTACACAATGTGTACAAGGGTATACAAGCCAGAAGGAGCGAGCGTATGGACTGGAAGACAAAGATTCGAGACATTCCCGACTTTCCGCAACCGGGAATTCTCTTTCGCGATATCACACCGTTGCTTGGCGACGGTGAGATGTACCGTCAGGCGATTGATCAATTGGCGGCATTCGCGCGGCGACACAACGCTGACTTGATTGTCGGACCGGAAGCCAGAGGGTACGTGGTTGGGGCGCCGCTCGCCTATGCACTCGGCGTCGGATTTGTGCCAGTGCGGAAGAAGGGGAAATTGCCCGCTGCCACCGTCTCGGTCGAATACGCATTGGAGTACGGTACGGATACGCTTGAAATCCACGCCGATGCGGTCAAACCTGGCCAACGCGTCATTGTCGCGGACGACCTGCTGGCGACCGGGGGCACGATTTCGGCGACCATTGAGCTCGTGCAGAAACTCGGCGGAGTTGTGGTCGGCGCTGCGTTCTTCATCGAGCTGCGAAACCTGGGCGGGCGTGAAAAGTTAGAGGGCATCGAGATCGAGACATTGGTTTCGTATTGAGGAAAGAACCGGGGTCGATTGGACTCGGGAACATTCGGCCAATGTCCGCGCTGAACGCGATGGGGGGTGAGGGGTTGAGTATTGAGGCACTGTGCGAAATGGTGCGGCCGTACGGCAAGCCAGAGGATCTTGAACTCATTCGGCGGGCCTACAAGTACGCGGACGAAGCCCACAAAGGCCAACTCCGCCGCTCGGGCGAGCCGTACATCACCCATCCTTTGGCTGTGGCGACCATTCTCGCTGAGCTCCGGCTGGATGCTGTGACGCTGGCGGCCGCCCTGTTGCACGACGTGGTCGAAGATACAAAAGTGACCGACGAAGAGCTTGTGCGCCAGTTTGGGACCGAGGTAGCCGCTCTGGTCGACGGCGTGACCAAGCTAAAGCGAATCAAGTTCGATTCGACCGAGGAGCAGCAGGCAGAGAATTTGCGCAAGATGTTCATGGCCATGGCCAAGGATATTCGCGTGCTGCTCATCAAACTGGCGGATCGACTGCACAACATGCGGACGCTCAAGTACCAGCCGCCGGAGAAACAGATTCGAACCGCGCGGGAGACGCTGGAGATTTTTGCGCCACTGGCTCATCGACTTGGAATCTACACGGTCAAGTGGGAGCTTGAAGATATTTCACTACGCTATCTGAACCCGCAACAGTATTATCGGATTGTTCACTTGATGGCGCAAAAGCGCAAGGAACGTGAATCGTACGTCAATGACGTCATCGAAATGCTCCGGGACAAGTTGCGCGAGCTGGATATTTCCGCCGAAGTATCGGGGCGAGCCAAGCATATCTACAGCATCTACCGGAAGATGGTGACGCAACACAAGGAATTCAATGAGATCTACGACTTGTTCGCCGTTCGCGTCATCGTGGACAGCGTGAAGGACTGCTACGGGGTGCTCGGTGTCGTCCACACGATGTGGAAGCCGATGCCCGGTCGGTTCAAAGACTATATTGCGATGCCGAAGGCGAACATGTACCAGAGTCTTCACACAACGGTTATCGGTCCTCGGGGCGAACCCCTCGAGATTCAGATTCGCACGTGGGAGATGCACCAAACGGCGGAATACGGCATCGCCGCGCACTGGGTATACAAAGAAGGTGGACAGAAGGCTGACGGCGCGTTCTCGCAAAAACTCGCCTGGTTTCGCGAAGTGCTGGAGTGGCAGCAGGATTTTCGCGACGCCCAGGAGTTCATGGAGACGCTTAAGCTGGATTTGTTTTCAGACGAGGTATTTGTCTTCACGCCGAAAGGAGACGTCATTGAACTCCCGGCGGGATCTGTTCCGATTGACTTTGCCTACCGCATTCACACGGACATCGGGAACCGTTGCATCGGCGCGAAAGTGAACGGCAAGATTGTTCCGCTTGACTACCGGCTGCGGACCGGCGACATTGTGGAAGTCCTCACGTCGAAACACAGCTATGGGCCAAGCCGGGACTGGCTGAAAATTGTACAGTCATCACAGGCCAAGAGCAAGATCCGGCAGTGGTTCAAGCGTGAGAAACGTG
>CAZYAH010000013.1:0-16704 GCA_964645595.1 uncultured Alicyclobacillaceae bacterium
AACTGCTTGCCAGGCAGTATGAACTCGCCAAAATTGATGAGGCCAGGGACGCTGCCGTAATCCAGGTGATGGACAAGGCTATCGAACCGGAGAAGAAATCTAAGCCAACGCGGAGTCTTATCGTGATCTTGACGGCTCTCGTGGCAGGTTGCTTCGCTATTTTGTGGGTGTTCGTCAGGGAGGCTGGCGAAAGAGCGCGGCAAAACCCCGAACAAGCCTCCCGGCTCGAAGCCCTGCGCGGCTACCTGCGTTGGAGGTAGGATTCCCAAAGTAATCTCGGCCACCCGCATGGGTGGGAGGTTAAAAGCTATCTGAAACAACATTGAACGCCTCGTAACCTATTGATTTTATGATTGTCTTTGTTTTTCAGACACCTTCCAGAACTTGGCCGGTGCGATCGAAGGGCAGGCAGATATCCATAGAGCTTGAAAGGTGACAATTCTCTGTGTCATCATCTGTTCAAATGATGAACGGATGAAATCATGCCAGTTACGCTCTCCGACGAATCTCGCTATCGCATTCTGCGGTTGATCGAGCAAAACCCCGCGATCAGCCAGCGCGAGATCGCCCGCGAACTGGGCATCAGCCTCGGGAAGGCCAATTTCTGCCTGAACGCGCTGATCGAAAAAGGCGTCCTGAAAGCCAACACCTTCCTGAACAGCCGAAATAAGCGCGCCTACGCTTACGTGTTTACGCCCAGTGGCATTGAAGAAAAGGCGAAGATCACGATGCGTTTTCTTAAGAAGAAGATGGAGGAATACGAGGCGCTCCAGAGTGAGATCGCGGAACTCCAGGAGCAGGCGCGGAAGTTGAGCGCGGAGGACGCTCGAATACAACCTCGGGCCAACCACCCCGGCACTGACGTGCCGCCCCTCCTTGAAAAGGAAGGGAGCGTCTTGGAAAACTCCCCTCCTGTCCGAGGAGGGGTCGCACAGTGAAACGGCGGGGGTGGTGGATGTCGAATCACGGCTCACCAATCACTGGGGTTGGCACGAATCACCAATCACGATTCACTGGTGTGGACTCCTGGTATGTAATTCGCAGCAAGCCTCGCGGCGAGTCTACCGCCCAGACGCAGCTCGAGCGGCAGGGTTTTCGAACATATTTCCCGCGCATCCTGCAGCCCACGCGGGTCCGAGGGCGATGGGTGGATCGTATTGAACCGCTTTTCCCGCGCTACCTTTTTCTACGAGCGGATGTCGGGAAGCGGTCCCTTGCTCCGGTACGCTCCACGGTGGGCGTCACCGACATCGTGCGCTTTGGCGCCGAGTACGCAACGGTCCTTGACGAGATTGTGCAGGAGCTGATGAACCGGGCAGAGCCGGAAACCGGTCTGCACCGGCTGCGGAAGCCGCTTTTCGTTCGCGGGGTGCACGTACGGGTTTCAGAAGGTCCATTCAACGGACTGGACGGCGTCTTCGAGTGTTGTGAGGGTGAGGAACGGGTGTTAATCCTGCTCGAAGTGCTGGGCCGCCAAACGCGAGTCCGCATACCGATAGACCAGGTGGTACCTGTGTTCGCCGGCTGAGCGCGGCGGAGCTGTAACCGAGCGGGGTGGCGAACGCGGCCTCGATAACTCGCGTGCGGGGCGTAACAGTGCATTGTTCGAATCTGATGCGAGAATCTTTGGATTTCCTTGCAGGGCGGTAGCGTGCTCGGGGCCTTGGCCCACGAGCCACAACTCAGCACTCAGCACTTGGAACTCAGCACTGAATAAAGGCGCTCAGGCCGTGATGATTTCGACGCGAGCGGAGTACCCAATCTGTCCGAGCAATTGTTCGCAGTCCGCCCACGTCAAACCAAAGGTGCGTACGTCGGCTACGCCGAGGCGCGATACCACGGCGGAAAGGGTCGCGGAGTCCTCTTCCGCGAATTCACCTTCCATCAACGCGTTCTCGGCCCAATCCACCAATTGCGCCTGCGTGATGCGATGGTGCAGGTAAGCCGCGATCTTGTCAGCGACAGTCTGTTTGGTGATAACCATGGCTTTATCCTACGCTTTCTGGTGGCCCTTATCCACCGGGTACTTCTCGTGAATTTCGGCGAGCTTGCCTTGCTCGTCGTAAATTTCCTGCCAGAAACGGAGCGTTGTTTCGTGGGCGTCCACTTCCTTCAGGTAGCGAGCGCGCCAGCCCTGGCGGCCGGACACGTCAAGCCAATAGCGGCGCCCCCCGCCGGGCAGTTCTTCCCAGTTGCCGAATTTCCTTTCGTTTTGTGTCTGAGTGTTCATCTGCGTACGTGCATTTAGCGCATGGGGAGCCGGTGCGGTTGACGGCGCCTTCGGCCCGCTCGCTCCTCATCCAGGTTAAGGAGGAATATTCTCACGCGCGGCGGTTGTAGGGCATTGATCGGATGCTAATATTACGCATCGCTACGCCACCTAACCCGGCACTCAGCACTCAGTCCTCAGCACTTCGCACTTTCTTGCTGCCAACTGCCAACTGACGGCTGCCAACTTGGTTAGGGCTGCCAACTGCCAACTTGTAGTTCAGCACTCAGCACTCAGCACTTAGCACTAATCACGATCCACGATCCACGAACCACGAACCACGAACCACGAACCACAACCCACGTACCACGGCATCTAAATGATCGGCACTAGCATCCTTCCCGTCTTGCTTTGTGGCGGCTCGGGTACGCGCCTGTGGCCATTGTCGCGCAAGGCTTTTCCCAAGCAGTTCGTACCGCTGATTAATGGCAAAAGCCTGCTGCAACTGACGCTGGAGCGCGTAAAGCACATCTCGCCGCAGATGCAAACCGTGGCGAGCGACGAGCACCGCTTCCTCGTACAGGAGGCAGCCGAGGCCGCGGGCGTCAGTGCGCGACACCTACTGGAACCCGTCGGTCGCAACACGGCGCCCGCTATGGCGGTTGCGGCGCTCAATGCCCAGCCGGATCAGCTTTTACTGTTCGCTCCGGCAGACCACCATATTCCCGATGCACAAGCGTTTGCGGCCATCATCCAGAAAGGCGTGCCCACGGCTCAGGCGGGGTGGATAGTGACATTCGGCGTGCTGCCCACGATTCCCAGCACCGCCTACGGCTACATCCAGCAAGGTAAAAAGCGGGATGAACACAGCCACACCGTCGCCCGCTTCATCGAAAAGCCGGACGCCGACAGCGCCCAGCAACTTCTCCTGGCAGGCGGCCATTATTGGAACGCCGGCATCTTCCTGGTCAAGGCCAGCACGCTCATCCTGGCGCTTGAACAGCACGCTCCCGACATCCTTACGGCCTGCCGCCAGGCCACCGCGCGGCAAACCGAGGACGGCCCCTTTATCCGGCTGGACCCAGAGTCCTTTGCCGCCTGCCGAAGCGATTCCATCGATTACGCCGTGCTGGAGCATCACGACAAGGTCGCCATGGTGCCCTTTACCGGTCAGTGGAGCGACGTCGGGAGTTGGAACGCCGTGGCCGAGCTCACCCCTGCCGATGAAATGGCCAACCGCATTCATGGTCAAGGCAGGGCAGTGCAAGCCAGCAACACCTACATCCATGCCCCACATCGACCGGTGGTCGCGCTGGGCACCCGGGATCTCCTAATCATAGACAGCCCGGACGCACTTCTGGTTGCGGCCTGCAGCCATGTTGAGCTGGTCAAGACGGTGGTTGCTGAATTAGAGGCAACCGGTACTCCCCAAGCCACGCAACACCGCCGCGCCGCCCGACCCTGGGGGGCATACGATTGCGTTGATGTGGGCGAGCGCTTCCAGGTCAAGCGTATCACCGTCAAGCCCGGCGCCAAACTGAGTTTGCAAATGCACCACCACCGTGCAGAGCATTGGATCGTCGTCACTGGCACGGCCAAGGTCACTCGCGGGGAAGAAACATTCCTGCTGTCCGAGAACCAATCCACCTACATCTCACTGGGAACCGTTCACCGTCTGGAGAACCCCGGCAAGACCCCATTGGAAATGATCGAAGTTCAGTCGGGCAGCTACCTGGGCGAAGATGACATCGTCCGCTTTGAGGATAGTTACGGCCGAACTAAGGACTAAGTGATTAGTGCTGAGTTCTGGGTGCTGACGGTGGCATCATAGCGGGAGAGCATGCCTGATTTGCGCTGGATGCGGGATACATCAGCAAGACTCAGTTCGACGGATTGCGGACCCAGGCAGAAAAAGTGGCGCGGATTATCGGCGGTCTCAGAGCTTCACTGAAAAGAGGTGGCTAGGAAATGCCCCCAAAAACTACACACCCAGCACCCAGCACTCAGCACTCGGCACCGGGTTCTCAGCACTCAGCACCGGGTTCTCAGCACTCAGCACTCAGTACTCAGCACTCGCGACCCGGGCGGGTCGCGTTAATCACTGGCATCACCGGCCAGGACGGTGCCTATCTCGCTGAATTCCTGTTAAACAAGGGGTATATCGTACACGGCATCAAGCGCCGCACGTCGCTTTTCAATACCGATCGTATCGATCACCTTTTTACTGAGCCTAATCGGGAGAATCCCAGTTTCCATCTCTATCATGGAGACATGACCGACTCGAGTAGTCTTTTTCATATTATTCAGAAGGTCCAACCGGATGAAATTTACAACCTGGCGGCGCAGAGCCACGTGGCGGTATCGTTCGAGGAGCCTGAATACACCGCCAATTCGGACGCGCTCGGTCCCTTGCGCCTGCTCGAAGCCATCCGCATCCTTGGCCTGGAAAAGAAAACTCGCTTCTATCAGGCTTCCACCTCCGAACTCTATGGCCTAGTGCAGGAAGTTCCACAGAAGGAAACCACGCCGTTTTACCCGCGTAGTCCCTATGCAGCGGCCAAGCTTTACGCCCATTGGATCACAGTGAATTACCGGGAAGCCTACGGCATCTACGCTTGCAACGGGATTCTGTTTAACCACGAGTCGCCGATTCGTGGGGAGACCTTTGTGACGCGCAAGATAACGCGTGGTCTCTCCCGCATTAAACTCGGTTTGGATGATTGCCTATACCTTGGCAATCTCGATTCCAAAAGGGACTGGGGGCATGCCCGGGATTATGTCGAAATGCAATGGCTAATGCTGCAGCAGCCAGAGCCGGAAGATTACGTGATTGCTACAGGGGTTCAATATACTGTTCGCCAATTTGTCGAAGCTGCCGCCGCCGAAATGAATATTAAGCTTCGCTGGCAAGGTAAAGGGAAGGACGAGAAGGCTTTTGATGATTCTGGGCGCTGCATTGTCGCGGTCGATCCCGTCTATTTCCGTCCAACCGAGGTTGAAACCTTGCTAGGTGACGCATCCAAGGCGCGGGACAAGCTGGGATGGAGGCCCAAGATCTCGTTTACGGAATTGGTTAAGGAAATGGTGGAGGCCGATCTAGAACTCGCTCAAAGGGAGCTACTGCAAGGCAGTAAAATGCGCAAAGTCGTGCGACCGGTACGGACGGAGGCTCAGGAGTGATTCTCGTAACAGGCGCCACGGGTTTTCTTGGCAAACGCGTATGCCGCGCGCTCGACCAGCGCGGCCTGCCTTACACGCGAACCTCTCTCCGCGCTGGTAGTGATCTTCGCGATCAAGATGCGACATTTCGCCTCTTTGATTCGGTCAGGCCAACGCAAGTACTGAACTGTGCTGCCTATGTGGGAGGCATCCAATTCGGGTACAAGCATCCCGCCGAGTTGTTCAGCAACAATCTTGCGATGACGCTCAATCTTCTGGAGGCGTGCCGACGATTTGACATCCGGCGCATGGTCAACCCGATTTCCAATTGCGCCTACCCGGCAAAAGCTACGCTGTTCAAGGAAAACGAATTCTGGGATGGGCCGCTACATGAGTCGGTCATGGTCTATGGATTTGTGCGCAAGGCGTCATGGATTGGTTCTTGGGCGTACGCAAAGCAGTATGCGCTCGATGTAATCAATCTCATTCTTTCCAACATGTATGGCCCCGAAGATCACTTTGACGAAGAACGTTCGCACGCGTTGGGCGCGCTGGTCATGAAATTCGTCGAAGCCAAGCGCAAACAGCTGCCCCACGTTGTCGTGTGGGGGACAGGAAAGCCGGTCCGTGAATGGCTGCACGTCGATGACGGTGCCGAGGCGATGGTTCGTGGACTGTCTGCAACCGCTTCTATCGACCCGGTCAATGTTGGGGTTGCCAAAGGCGTCTCGATCCTGGAAATGGCCCAACTCATCAAGCGTTGCGCGGCTTATGAAGGCGAAATTCGGCTCGACCCATCCAAGCCCGATGGCGCACCGCACAAGACGGTAGATGGATCTCGAGGAAAGGAAATCCTGGGCTGGTCTCCGCAAATTTCCTTTGAGGATGGCGTGCGGACAACTGTCGATTGGTATCAGGAGAATGAGGTGCGGTAATGGCGATTCGTGAAATCAAGGAGGGCGATAAGGTATTGGCCCGCCACATTCCGGCGTCCGAGGCTTGGGGACAGGGGCTTAAGTTCTTCTCGCCCGACAGAGATTATGTCCAGGTGGGCACCTGGGGGTACCCCGCAGGCAAAGAGCTACTGGCGCACGCGCATAACGAAGTAAAGCGCCAAGTGCCTTGGACGCAGGAGGTTCTGTATATCCGAAAGGGGCGGCTCCGTGCCGACATCTACGGTAGTAACGGAGTAAAAGTTGCCGAGTTCGACGCCGCGGAAGGAGACGTGCTCGTACTACTGGAAGGAGGGCACGGCTATTCAATCATGGAGGATGGCACCGAGGTGCTGGAGATCAAGAATGGTCCCTATGTTGGAGCTGACGCTGACCGTAGGCGCCTTTAAGTGGACAACATTTTCTTCGATACCGCCAGACTCAAACGGCGAGGAAACAATGTCATCATCGGCAAGACGGTACGTATTCGTTATCCCGAGTTGGTTGAAATTGGTGACGATGTAATTATCGATGACTTCACCTACATATCGACTCGATTGAAGATATCGAGCAATGTCCACATTGCATCAGGCTGCAAGCTGATTGGTGGGCGGGATTGTAGAGTCAGGTTTGAGGAGTTCTCCACGCTTGCCCCTAACGTGGTGCTGGCGGCCGGAAGCGATGACTATCTATCTGGCCTTGCAACACCTCTTGTGCCGCCAATATTCAAAGGGAAAATGCAATCTGGAAGGATTCATATTGGAAGGCATTGTATTGTCGGCGCGGGTTCAGTCGTCTTACCAAATGTGACGTTTGGCGAAGGAGCGGCACTTGGTGCTCTGTCGCTAGCAAAAGAAGATCTTGAACCATGGTTTCTATACGCAGGAATTCCCGCCAGACGGATCAAGCTGCGCAATAAGGCAAAGATCGAGCGGCTGGAGCAGAATTTTCTGTCGAGCAAGAAGCATGGCTAACCAGTTCATCATGCAAATGCAGCCTTGGTTCGGGGAAGAAGAGAAGCGCGCTCTATGTGAATACATGGACGAGGGTGGTTTTATTACCGAGTTCAAGCGTACGGGACGCTTCGAGCAGATGATTGCCGAATACACCGGCGCCAAGCACTGCATCGTCGTCAACAACGGCACCATAAGCCTCACCCTGGCGGCGATGGCGGTCGGCATTCAGGCGGGTGACGAGGTCGTCGTACCGAACTACACCATGATCGCCACTCCCAATTCGGTCAAAATGTTTGGTGCGGTGCCGGTGTTCGTTGATGTCGAGCCGGAAACGCTTTGCATGAACATCGAGCTAGCACGAAAGGCGATTACTCCCAGAACCAAAGCAATTATTCTTGTATCGGCCAACGGACGCTATCCCACGGCTGGCATCACCGCGTTCGAGGCATTGGCGAATAAGTTCGGGCTAGTTCTAATGGAAGACGCCGCGCAATCGCTAGGCTCGCGTTACCCGGATGGCCGCCACATCGGTCGCGCGGGGAAGGTCGGCAGTTTCTCCTTTTCCGCGCCCAAGATCATTTCGACCGGGCAGGGTGGGGCACTGATCACCGACGATGACGAAGTTGCCTTCAAGCTGCGGCGGCTCAAGGATTTTGGACGCTCAGGCGGCGGCAACGATATCCACGACTCGATCGGGTACAACTTCAAGTTTACAGAGCTTCAGTCGTGTGTCGGCATCGAGCAGATGAAGAAATTGCCGAGCCGGGTTGAACGAAAAAAGAAAATCTGGCAGTTGTATTGTGATCAACTCCTGAATGTTCCCGGGATCAGGTTGTTTAGTCACGAGCTCAGCAATACGACTCCATGGTTTATCGATTCGCTGGTCGAACGCCGCGATCAGTTGATTGAGTTTCTCAAACAGCACCAAATCGGGTCGAGGATCATGTATCCGCCAATCAATCGCCAGAAGGCCTACGCGCTGCCTGGCAGCTATCCGGTCAGCGAACTGGTGGGGCGGGCCGGACTTTGGCTCCCCTCCAGCAATCAACTGACCGACGACGAAATCACCCGTATTTGCCACTCGATTGAGCGATTTTTTGCGTAGCCTGATTCGGCACCTGATTCACTTTAATCAGGAACGGCTGGACAGTTGGGTTGCGGATCGCGCCAGTGAACTGCCGCATGGAACCCGGGTGCTCGATGTGGGCGCGGGCGGAGCGCCCTATCGTTCGTTATTCTCGCATTGCGACTACAAGACGCAGGATTTCGGCCAGCTGGGCCCGGAACAACTTGTTCAGGGAAGGTACGCGCTGATTGACTATGTTTCGGAAATCACGAAAATTCCGGTCGGCGACGGCAGCTTCGATGCCATCTTGTGCACCGAAGTCCTCGAGCATGTTCCGTACCCCATCGAAGCCTTGAAGGAGATGGGGCGAATACTGTCACCGGGCGGACGGCTGTTGTTGAGCGTTCCGTTGGGCAGTGGCATTCACCAGGAGCCGTACCATTTCTACGGTGGCTATACGCCGTTCTTCTTCCAGCGCTTCCTGGCGGAATCCGGTTTCACGGAAATCGAGATCAAACCTAAGGGGGGGTCCTTCTCCCATTTCGCGCAATGGTTAATCTGGTACTTCAAGCGGGCCAGCCCGTTTGCGCTGCGCATGGGACTGTTCAAGCGGGCGGTGCTGTTGCCGATCTACGCGGTGCAATTGCCCTTCGTGGTGCTGATGTTCCTTTATTGCCGGGCTGTCGATGCCCATGAGGATCGTTTCCAATTTACCGGGGGTTATTACGTCCAGGCAAGAAAAGGCGCGCTCCGGCAGTGAACGACGACGATGAATTTGCCGGACTGCGCGACCAGGTCGCATTCGTCGTCCTGTCCTGCGATCGCTACTCCGATCTCTGGGAGCCCTGCTTCAGGAGGCTCAGGCGTTACTGGCCAGATCTGCGGCTGGATGTGTTTCTAGTTGCCAATCAGAAGAGATTTGACACCTACGGTGTCAAATCCCTGTTGGCGGGAGAAGACATCGATTGGTCGTCCACGATCCGGCGGGCGCTGGTGCAGGTTTCGCATCGCTATGTCTTTTTCTGGTTCGAGGATGCGTTTCTCGACCGGCCAATCGATGAGCGCGCGATATCCCGGTATCTGCGTTGGGCGATCGACAACGATGCGGATTATCTGAGATTGCGCGAGGTTCCGAAGCCTCGGCAACGGGTATCCGACAACATCGGACGGCTGGCCGAGAGGATTCCCTACCGTAACACCTGTTTCGCGTCGATCTGGAAACGGGACGTATTCCTGCAACTGCTTCGTGACGGGGAATCGGCCGGGGAATTTGAAATGCAGGGGACGAAACGATCCGATTTATATCCTCGCTTTTATGGGGTCTACCGTTGTCCGTTCAATTACCTTCATGGCGTTGTGCGGGGAGTGTGGCTTCGGAGCGCGCTGCAAGAGCTCGTCGCCACCAACGACGTGCTGTCAATAGGACGGCCAGTCATGACTGCCCGGCAGGAGGCAATCTGGCGCATTAACGAACTCAAGGCAAGTATCGTGACCAAGCTGCCGGCCGGATGGGGAGAGCGCATTTTCGCATTCAAGCGGGCCGTGAAAGGACTGGGCAAGTCGTGAGCGGAACGCCACAGGCGCCCGGCGTGCTTGATAATTTGATGTGCCGCTTCAAGAAGGCATGGGCCGCCAAGCGAAAGCACGTTTACAACTTCACGTCGTTTATCGTGCTGCGTTCGCTGGCCCTCGGCACCTTCGCAGTCTCTGTACCGATTTTTATCAACGGCGCTTCGGCAAACGAGTACGGAATTGTCGCGATCGGACTCTCCCTGCTGGGATTGAGCACGCTGCTTGAAGTAGGGATCGGGTATGTCATTACGCAAAGCGTGGGCCGCAGGCTCGCACGCACAGGCAAGTCAAATCCTCGGCTGTTCAATCAATTATTTTGGATCTATGTGGGCACCACCTGCATGATCGCGGTAACGATGGCAGGAATTCTGGCGTTCATCCTGGACATTACCTCCAGCCAGATGACGCTCTATCTGTGGCTGGCGGCGTTGCTCCCGTGCCTGGCGACCAGCGGCGCAATCGGAGCGATATTCCAGGCGCACAACGATCTGCTTTACATGAATTCATCGCGTTTCCTGTTCGAGATCGGCAAGGGACTCGCACTGGCCGCGTCCGGCGCATTCTTCCACGGCAGCGGGGCTGTGGGGCCGATCGTTTTCCTGTTCGCATCGGTCAGGATGATTCTGGACTTGTATGTATTGAAGCGCAGATATCGATATTCGATCGACCTTTCGAAGCTGTCTTATAAGAGTCACGTCTTCTCACTGCTGGCCATTGGCGCCCCGATGTTTGGATCTGCAGCGCTATTTCTTTCAGTCACCATTGGCGACAAGCTGCTGATTGCACGTTTGCTCGGCGTGGCTGAAGTTGCGAGTTACGCATTGGCCGTCGATATAACGACGAAGGCATATTTAATAGTATACGCGATCAATTCCGCGATCTTTGCGCTGATACTCAGGGATCATGCTGTAAGAAAGAGCATTTCGAGGTTCATCGCAATATCATTGATTTCCGTCTTGTTCGTTTCTTTCGCGTTTTATCTGCCATTCGGCGTTTTCGCTGAACCTCTGCTGTCGTGGTGGATCAATGCGGACATCGGGCGGCGTAGCGCGTCGATTGCACAAGTCATTGCTGCAGCTGGGGTCGTATACTTGGTGGGGAATGCGTTTGAGGTTGCGTTGCTGGCCATGGGAAGAGCGAAGCTTGTCTTTTTGTCGTATCTGTGTTCGGTAACAACCTTCTTCGTTTCGATATTAATTCAGCTTCCCGCGTTGTCGCTCTTGTCGTTCGGCATCTCCTATCTTGCAATGAGCGCGATTTACGCGTTGGTCGTCTTTGCAGGGTATCGCCATGTAATGCATAGTGGGTGGGGCGGTGTTTCGGGCACTTCTGTGACTCCATCGAAGCTTGCTACTGTGACCACCGCGAACATGGGCTAAATAGACGCAGTCTAATCGATGACAGAATTTTCAGACAATCAACATTTGAATCGGTCCCGTCGGAACATCCGCAATTCCCAGTTCGGCGAGGATGGCATCATTGAGCATATTTTTCGCGTGATCCCGGATAGCGTGCAGGATCACTGGTGTTGCGAGTTTGGCGCGTGGGATGGCAAACACTGCAGCAATACCAGCCATCTGATTGTCGACAAGGGGTGGAGCGCCGTTTTGGTCGAGGCGGACAAACAGAAGTTCAGGGAGCTGCAACAGACCTACCGCGGAGTCGGGAGGTTGATCTTGGTAAATGAATTCATAACGATCTCGGGCGACTCAAGGCTCGACAAAATCCTCGAGCGGGCGGGGCTGCCGAGCGACTTCGATTTTCTATCGATCGATATTGACGGCAACGACTACCACATCTGGGCATCCTTGGAGTTGTTCAGGCCCAAGGTGGTGGTGATCGAATTCAATCCGTGCATTCCGGACAATATTGAGTTTATCCAGAAACCCGACCCTGCTGTTCGTCATGGGACGTCCATTCTCGCGATAACGAAGCTGGCCAACAGCAAGGGATACGAGCTGATCTGCGTGAACGCCGAAAACGCATTTTTTGTGGATCTAAAGTATTTTCCACTGTTTGACATTCGTGACAATTCCATTAATGCCCTGAAGTACTATCGGGAACCGCTCCAGGTATTTCAGCTCTACGATGGAACGCTTGTATTTCACGGCGAGCCGCAATGCCTCGTCTGGTATGCACTGCCGGTCGATTTCAACCGACTGCAGATCCTACCCAAATTCGTTCGCAGCGCTGGCACTCCCTGGGGGGGAAACTGGGTCCTGAGAGGAGCCATCAAGCTGCTGCGCATGTATCGGCAAAAATTCTGGAAAGGCGTGGATACCGACTACGGCAAGTGGAAGATGTGAGCAGACTCGCCGAATTGGTCGGCCCACCGCAATCCCGATAGGAATATATTCTCGATTGCCACCTGCAACGACACTGATCCCGGTTATCCAGAGCGGGCCCGCACAATTGTTTGTCGAGGTTGCGCTTGCGAGGGACGGCGCGATAATAGGCATACGAGTTTCAAGAGGGTTGCTGCCTTCGCCACGCGCTAGGGGGGCCGCCGCGGGTGCTTGCGGAATTCCTGGTTGCTTACGTTGACAGGCCAGCGGAAGAGACGAGACTCCTAACATCATGTCTGCGCAAGACCTGTTGCCTCTCTTGTTCGCAATCGCCATGGGTGGCGTAGCGCTGATATTCCGACTTCGATTTGGCAGCATTCTCAATCCGCCCACGGTCCACGCGTTGGCGTTTCTGGGCCAGCTTGTCATGTACGCCTTCATGCAGACTTACGCGGGAACTGAAGAATTCCACTTCGATGTGCTCACCAGCACTACCAATATCACGGGTGCGTACTTGCTTGCCTCCGTGTGCTTTGCCTTACCGTGGCTGACTGTCAGAAAGGTTGATGGCTTTTTGAAGATCGATTCGTTGAATCCGTCGGTGAGGGACCTGAGAAGCATCAGGTTAGTGTTGCTCCTTGAAATATTAGCCCTTGGAATGGTGTTGTTGTTGTGCTTTGGCCTGATGGGGTTACCGCTGGCCGCAATGCTTGCTGGAAATCTTGATGTTCAGCAAATGCAGGAAAATGCCGAGTCGCTTCCAGCGGGTTTGTTGGCGATAAATCTATGGCTCGGGATTCTGCTTTCATTACAGTTGTCATCGGCGATTACGTTTCGTGATCACTATAGGCTTAACGGATGGCAACTTAGTATCATCACCGCTACCATCATATTCTCGGCGATCTGGCAAGCAAAGCGTCAAGTACTGTTGATATTGTTGGTCTTCATGTCATTGTTTTTGATGGCCGATCGGGGGCGCCGCAATAGGATGTTGCGTGTAGCGATTGGGATATGTGTAGCTTTCCTCGCATTCCTGATCATCTACATGTCGGTGCAGTACGTGCGCATCGGTGATAGGGGGCAGGATATTTATTACCTAGAGCTCGTTCTGTCCGGAATGTGGCCGCTGATCAACCTGGATAGAGTGATGGCATCTACGGAAAGTGTCGGGCAGTTATATAGTTTGGTGAGTCAATTAATTCCTCATCGATTATTTGGCCATGGGTACGAAGGATTCGTGGATGTATTGTTTGAGCCGACAAGTTCAGTCAGTTACGTTCTCTACGCATATTATGACTTCGGTTACCTTGGTATCGCGGGGGCTGCTTTGTTTCTTGGCACACTCACCCTTTGGGTATCGTATCTATTCGGAGTATCCGTGACAGGATTGCAGATCAGGGCGCTGGTCTTGTGGGTGTGTGTGTCCTCGCCGTTCTACTCGCATGGCTTCTCCTTGAATTACTTTCTGGTTCCTGTGTTGTTGTTGTTTTTTTTGAGAGCCTCGTTGGGCGGCCGACGGTATGTGAGAAGTGCAATTCAGGCCTCTTAGAGTCGAGGTATCCATTGCGCTGGCAGTCAGGAACGGCGGCGCCAGGGAAGTTTCGTCGCTTGGCGGACGGAAAGTAGTGGGTCAACAGGCGTGCCTGTTGGTTCTTTAGATTTGTGCGAATTCTGCAATGTATTCGCGAGTGTACTCCTTGACCTTATTATTTCTTTCGGGACTTGCTCTTTTTGTGCTCAGCCACTTTGCCACATATCAGGTATACGTACGCCTAGACGTAATGGAGCAACAGAGGTGTGGTGAAGCCAGTGTCTAGATTTAGGCTTAAGGGGGTGTCGACTTGGACATGACGATACCGGCTCTTAGCATTGCGCTATCGGCGTTCAATTGTGAATCCACAATTGAATACGCCTTAAGATCTATTACGTTTCAGTCGTTTGACGATTGGGAGCTCATATTATTGGACGACGGCTCCCAGGACAAAACGTACGAGATCTGCAGATCATTCTCCGATTCTCGCATTAGGATTATCCGTGATGGACGCAATCTAGGACTTGCGGCAAGACTTAATCAGGCTATAGATTTGGCGCGCGGAGAGTTCTTGGGACGCATGGATGCGGATGATGTCTCATTTCCAGAGCGCTTTGCGCAACAGGTCAACTTCCTTCGTAGTCATAGGGACATCGATCTTGTTGGCGCGCAGATGTTGGTCATCGACACATCGTTCATGCCCATTGGGATACAGGCTTGTCCTCTTGAGCATGAAAACATAGTCCGCAGACCATGGAAAATCATTCCGATGTGGCACCCAACATGGTGTGGCCGGCTATCTTGGTATCGGAGATATAGATATGACCCAGGCGTAGGTCGTATAGAGGACCAGGAGCTACTCTTACGCGCCTTGGCTGATTCAAGATTCGCAAATCTTCCGGATTGCGTCCTTGCGTACACTTGCGTCGATCTCAATGCGCCCAAGTCTTTCCGTTCACGGCGATCGTATTCTCGCAATCTTTGGAAGGAGGCTCTGAGGCGGAGAGATGCTCGGTACGCAATATACGGGATGGGCTATCTGGCCGCTTCCGTACCATATCTATACCGAGCATTGGGAGGGCTACAGAATCGATCGAAGTCTTTAGCGAAAGTTACGCAGGAGCTTGATCATCATTGGCGCGACATTGGAGGGCGCCTTGGGCTTCCCTTGAACATGATCGACAAGGGTCAATAATGTGCGGCATCGCCGGCATCATTTCGAATAAACCTATCCCCACAGCAGATCTGAGTACGCAAGTTCGTCGGATATGCGATGTCTAACAGTACCGGAGACGGGTGTTGGAGAAATATTGGATCAATTCCGCGGGCGTCTTGACAACGAATGGGCCGACGTTTTCTCAGTATCAGTCGGAGTGTGTTCGTCCTTCTAAACAGCCTACGCCGCCTTCCTCATTTACACACTTTGTGATCGTACCTCCTTTATTGGTCGCAAGTGCCAGAGAGCAGACCGATGATTATTCATTTCATGGCGAATCCAGTAAGTGCGAAGCGCTTTGTTGAACCGCTGGTGGACGCCCTAAATGGACGTGGACTGCGTGCCGAGCTATGGGTCGACCAGACGTTCAATGCAAATGAGTTCTTTGTCGGGATCCATTGCCCAAAGAAACGCGTCGGTTTTAATCTGTGGTTTCATCCCATCCGTAACATTAGAAATTTGATGGGAACTCTATCGGCGTTAAAGGCAGGCGACGTGAACGTGGTGCATGCACATCAGACTCGTAGTGCCTTTCTGCCATTGGTGGCAGCCACAATTCTGGGCGTAAAGACTAGGATCTACCACAACCACGGGTCTGCATTCCGCGCGGCGACTGGCGTTGTGAGGCTCGGATTTTGGTTGATCGAGAAATTCTTGTGTCTCTTGGCGACGCAGGTGTTTTTTGTCAGTGAGGAATTAAGGCGGGACTTTGTACGCGCGGGCCTTGTTTCTGAGGAAAAAGGCCGCGTGATCGGTCCCGGATCTGCCTGTGGCATCGATCTGGACGAGTATCGCGCGGCCGATTTTTGTCCCGACGCCAAGAAATTACAGCGCAAGAGGCTCGGACTTTCGGAAAATACCTTTGTTGTGCTTTACATAGGCCGTCCATACAAGAGAAAGGGTTTCGAGTTTCTATTGAAATACTGGTCTCGGCATCATCAGCAGTTCGACGATGGACGGCTCATATTCGCTGGCTGTCATCGCGAAGACGTGGAAAGAATTTTGGGCCGGAGCTATCCGCCTAGCATAACTGCCCTCGGATATGTTACGGACCTTCGCCCTCACTTGAGTGCTTGCGATGTTGTTGTGTTACCCAGCGAGCATGAAGGGTTTTGTTACGCCATCTTAGAAGCATTCGCCGCGCGCCGCTGTGTAGTGGTCAGCGATGCTCCTGGGTTGCGGACGCAAATAGCCGACGGACGTACCGGGTTGCTGTTTTCGACTGGTAGCGAAGACGAGTTTCATGTACAGATGCTCACCGTCTATGAATCACCAGCTTTGCGGGAAGCTTTGGGTAACGAAGCACGCATAGTGGCCGAAAATTACTCTCGTACCCGGGTTGTACGCGAGTTTGTGAAGACCATCGTCAACCTAGTCGGCGAGGCACGAGCGTCAACTCCAAGGGGAACGTAACATACCGTACGTCCGTGTGCGCTCCGCACTCTTAATCTACAAACTTCTCCTGATGGCACCGCCGCGGCATGTAAGTCATGGTCTTTCAGACATGCCGAAACCATTAGAGTTGGTAGACTGCCAACGCCATGCGTCGACGCACATCTGCTCCAACCCACGATGTGCACGCCATCCCAGCAACTGACGGGATCTTCCGACGTCTGCGTAGCACATCGCAATGTCTCCCTCGCGCCGCGCTGCAATCTCGTAGGGCACTGACCGGCCGGAGGCCGCTTCGAATGCCTTGACCATTTCCAGCACGCTGTATCCTTTGCCGGTACCTAAGTTAACCGTAAACAATCCTTCGTGGCGCGTCAGATAATTCA
>CAZYAH010000014.1:0-15978 GCA_964645595.1 uncultured Alicyclobacillaceae bacterium
TTCAGAGCCAACTGCAGATCCTTGGGATCCACGTCGCGGATGACGCGCTGGATGGAACGGCTGTCGAGCATGACGATGTCTTCAAAGACAAACATCCGCTTCCGGATTTCCTCCGCCAGCTCCGGATCCTGAAGCTCCAGCGCTTCCAGGATGGCCTTCTCCGTACCCCGGTCCACTCCGTTGAGGATTTTGACGACGGCGTCCACGCCGCCCGTGTGCGCGTTGTCAAACGACGCCATCGCGGACAACTTGGTTTCGAGCACGTGCTCGACTTCGTAGATCACATCTGGAGACGTACCGTTCATCGTCGCAATCCGGCGCGCCACCTCGGCCTGCAGGTCTTGGGGCAATGAAGACAAGACCATGGCGGCTTGCTGTGGTTCGAGATACGACAAGACCAGCGCCATCGTCTGCGGATGCTCATCCTGGAGGAAGCTGAGCAACTGCGCAGGATCCGCCTTGCGCGCAAACTCAAACGGCTTGACCTGCAGGGTCGCGGTCAGGCGCATCAGAATTTGCTCTGCCTCCTCCGGCCCAACTGCTTTCTCAAGAACTTCGCGGGCGAAGTCAATGCCCCCCATGGCGATAAACTCTTTGGCGCGCGCAATGTCGCTGAACTCGCGAACGACCTGCTCCCGTTGCTCCAGATCCACTTTGCGAAGGTTCGCAATCTCCAAGGTCAGTTGCTCGACTTCTTCTTCCGTGAGGTTCTTGTATATTTGAGCAGCAACCTCCGGGCCCAGGCTGATGAGCAGGACCGCAGCCTTTTGCCGCCCTGTCATTCCATTTCGCACCTTCGGCATGCGTCCTACCCTCCTCCCGCTTAGTCACTTGCCAACCATGATCTCAACAGACTGACAAACTCTTCCGGCTTGCGGTTGGCCAATCGGACGAGTTCTTCTTTCATGCGCTCCTCTTCGGACATTGGGCGTTCCAGCAGCGGCTCGACCTCGGCAATCGGTTGCACTTCCGCCATTTCGGCGAGCCGCTTCCGCTTGCGCTGGCGCATCACAAACCAACCTGCTCCCAGCAGCGCGGCGCCGGCGAGCGATCCGTACAACAGCGGGCCGAAATTCGTCGAACTCAGCACGTTGTTGCCCTGTTGGTGAAACGGCACCGTCTCGACCGTGATGTTGTTGTTGGCCCCTGCAGCCGCATTTTGACCGACTGAGGTGGCGACGAAATTGCGGATTTGGTTGACCACGTTCGGCGTCAGGCTTTGATTGTCTGCGTTGAGTAAGACGCTCACCGTGTAGCCTTTGATCTGCATAGGATCATGGTTCGAGGTCGTCTCGACCCAACTGTTGTCGTAGTTGATGGTCTGTGACGTCTCCGAAGAAGTTGAGCTTCCACCGGCCGCGTTGCCGGATCCGGCATATGACGGAAGATTCGGATTGGAGCTCGCCTGTCCGGGGACACCGCCAACCGCGTTGCCAGACGTACTCGTTGCCGACTTCTTGTACGTTTGCGTGGACGACGGCAATCCTGTGGTGCTGCCCGGCGCCGGCTGATAGATTTTCGATTTCGACGTCACTTTGTCGAAGGACAAATCCGCGTGCACAATGACGACCGCGTTCCCAGGGCCGACAATTTGCGTCAGTCCTTGTGCCAGTTGCGATTGCATGCTCTGTTCGACCTGCTGCCGGATGCGAAGTTCGTCGGTCACCTGATTGCCCACCGAGCCCGTATCCGACATATTGGACAGGGTGACCCCGTTTTGATCCACTACGGTAACGTCTGCAGGCGCAAGACCTTTGACCGAGTGCGCGACCAGCTGTTGAATACCTGCGACTTGAGCGGCCGACAGCTGCACTCCCGGCCCGAGCTGCACGAACACCGAGGCCTTTGCGTTGCTCTCTGGCTGTGACACAAAGAGCTGCTGCTCCGGCATCACAATGTGAACCTGGGCGCTCTCGATGCCGTCAATGCTTTCAATCGTCTGGTTGAGGCTTTGTTGCAGCGCATCCAACACCTGGACATCGAATTGATCCTTGGTCATCCCGAACGAGTTGGGGATTGAGCTGTAGCCTATGTATCCGGACTTGGGCAGCCCCGCCATCGCAATTTGGATGCGTGCCTTGTCTGCATCGGCCGCCGGAACCTCAATCGAAGAACCGTTGATTCGGTCCGGAATCTTCAACTCCTGGAGCTTTTGGTCTACCTCGCCGAGCGACTTGTTGTCGAGACCGCTCAGAATGGTCACGTAGTGCGGCCGCAACACCATCCAAAGGACGACAATGGCGCAGACGAGTCCAGCAATCGCCGCAATGGCGATGTTTCGTCTCTGCGCCTTTGAGTACTTGTTCCACCACGGCGAAATCTTCGCCCACCAGGTTCTCATGAGCTCGTTCATCGGTTTTCCCTAGCCCCTTGCTTGTTCCCCACCAATTGTGGGTCGTGTTTTTCTGTGGATTCTATCGTTCTAGATCTGCATGTTCATGATGGACTGGTACGCACTGACGACCCGATTGCGCACTTGCACGACCAGATCTACCGCAAGAGAGGCCTTTTGTTCGGCAATCATCAGTTGATCCACAGTCACCGGACCGCCTGCTGCGAACTCAGCCGCCAATTGGTCCGCGTTGTTCGACAGCGCGTTTACTTGGTCAAGCGCGTTTGCCAAGTAACTCGCAAACCCCGTGTCCTGACTGGAGGAAACTGCGTTCATCCCGACACGGTTGACCGGCAACGAAACTCCTTGGATTGGGGTGGTCACCATGACTCACTTCCTCCCTACCTTCCGAGCGACAGCGCCGCCATCGCCATTTGCTTCGCGGCGTCAAACGCCGTCACATTGGCTTCGTACGCCCTCGAGGCGGCTACGAGATCAACCATTTCTGTCGCGATGTCCACGTTCGGCATTTGCACATAACCGTTCACTGCGTCCGGGTTCGATGGATCATAGACCAGTTTGAACGGACTTGGGTCCTCGACAATCCCGGCCACCTCGACGCCGGCTCCTGGCGCCTCGGCGGTCCCGTTCATCGCTGTCTGCAACACGTCCCCAAACGACACGTTGTTCGTCATCGGCTGGAGAACAACCATCTCCCGACGGTACGGTCCCCCTTCCGGCGTACGCGTCGTCTGCGCATTGGCGATGTTGTTTGCAATCACATCCATGCGCAGGCGCTGTGCCGTAAGACCTGAGGCGCTGATGGCCATGCTGTTCGACCAGTCAAGCATCACATCGCCCCTCCTTCAATTGCGCTGCGGAACCGATCCAACCGGCTCTTCACGTCTTGCACGAGCGCGTTGTAACGCACCTGGTTTTCAGCAAGCCGAGCCATCTCCGCATCGATGTCGACATTGTTGCCGTTGTTGTCCACCACCGTCTGTTCATCCGTCGTCACCACGGGCTGAACGGTCAGCGCTGCGGACCAGTTCCACCCAGTTGGCAGCGGATACTGGCCAGTAGAAGCGTTCGACGACACGTTCTGCGGCCTCTGCAAAGCCTCCTGAAGCAAGGATTCAAACTGAAGGTCGCTCCGCTTGAACCCCGGCGTATCCATGTTAGCGATGTTATTCGCGTAGACTTCCTGCCGCAGTTGAGCCGCGCGAAGTGCGTTTTCCAACAACTGAAAGGCCGCAAGATCCGAATTCATCAAATCTCATCTCGCTTTTGAAGAGTCCATTGACGACTGCCAATAGAATTTCAACGAAATTGGACAAAATCCTGCATGGTGCGACAACAATTGCCACAAATCATCAAAACAAAAAAGGCAGCCGTACGGCTGCCCTTACGTATGCGCGGCTCTCTGCTCCATCAACTGAGGAATTAAAGAATGAACCGGCTCAAATCCTTGTCTTTGACAATGGATTGCAACTTCTCCTCAACGTACTCCGGCGTAATGACCACTTCTTCGAGGTGGACGTCGGGCGCTTCGAACGACAAGTCTTCGAGCACCTTCTCCACCAGGGTATGCAGGCGTCTTGCGCCGATGTTTTCCGTTTCCCGGTTCACAAATTCCGCCATCTCGGCGATTTTGCGAATGGCTGCATCGGTGAACCGCACTTGGATTCCTTCGGTCTCCAGAAGCGCCGTGTACTGCTTGAGCAAAGCGTGCTCCGGTTCCTTGAGAATCCGTTCGAAGTCGTCGGGAGTCAAGTTGTCGAGTTCCACGCGAATCGGGAAACGACCCTGTAATTCGGGAATCAGGTCGGATGGCTTCGCCATGTGAAACGCGCCTGCACCGATGAACAGAATGTGGTCGGTCTTGACCGGCCCGTACTTGGTGACAACTGTGGAACCTTCGACGATGGGCAGAATGTCCCGTTGCACGCCCTCGCGCGAGACGTCGCGGCCGTGACTCTCCCGTCCTGCAATCTTATCCATTTCGTCGATGAAGATGATGCCGTGGTTTTCGACTCGGTGCAGTGCTTCCGCCGTCACGGCATCCATGTCAATCAACTTCTGCGCCTCTTCCTGTGTCAGGACCTTTCGCGCTTCGCGCACGGTCATCTTGCGCTTCCGGGTTTGCTTGGGCAAGAGATTGCCGAGCGCCTCCTGAAGATTACCGATGCCTTCGGGTCCCATGCCGGGGAGAAAACCGAGCATGGCAGACTGCTGCTCTTCCACGTCAATCTCAATCAGCCGATCCTCGAGTTCCCCCATCGCGAGCTGCTGCCGAATCCGTCGACGCTCTTGCCGGACACTTTCCGAAACGCCCGCGTCCGACGGACTGGTCTGCGCTCCGCCAAACAACATCTCAAACGGATTGCGCACGTTCCGCTTTGCGCTCGGATCCGGTACCAGCGCCGCGACAATGCGCTCTTCCGCCTGTTCAGTTGCCTGTGCCTTCACCTTTTCCGCGTGCTCCATCTTGACCATGCGCACGGCGGTTTCGACGAGATCGCGCACCATCGACTCTACGTCCCGGCCGACGTACCCGACTTCGGTGAACTTCGTGGCTTCTACCTTGATAAACGGCGCGCCCACCAACTTGCTAAGTCGCCGGGCAATCTCCGTCTTACCTACACCGGTCGGACCAATCATCAAGATGTTCTTGGGAGTAACCTCTTCCTGCAGCTGTGGCGGCAGCTTGGCGCGACGCATCCGGTTGCGCAGCGCAATTGCCACAGCCCGTTTGGCTGCCTTTTGTCCGACAATGTATTTGTCCAACTCTTCGACAATCTGTCGGGGAGTGAGGTTGACCTCGGCCATCGTCCATCCATCCTTCCAGTTCCGCCTGGCGCGGCCTGGTCCTTCGCCGCGCTCAGCGGTCTCCGATTTGTTCCACCACAATGTGGTCGTTCGTAAAGACGCAGATCTCGGAAGCGATTTTCAAGGCCTGTTCCGCGATGACGTGCGGCGGCAGATCCGTGTTGCGAGCCAGCGCACGGCCGGCAGCGAGCGCATACGCTCCACCAGAGCCAATGGCGCAGATTCCATCGTCTGGCTCAATCACTTCCCCTGTTCCGGAGACGATGAAAATGTGTTGCCGGTTCATGACAATGAGCATCGCTTCCAGCTTGTGCAACACCTTGTCCGAACGCCAATCCTTCGCCAATTCCACGGCAGCGCGCTGGATGTTGCCGTGAAACTCGTCGAGTTTGGCCTCAAACTTCTCGAACAGGGTGAACGCGTCCGCGACAGAACCCGCGAAGCCCGCCACGACTTCCCCCTTGTACAGGCGCCGCACTTTGCGCGCTCCCTGCTTCATGATCATGCTGTTTCCCAGCGTCACTTGGCCGTCTCCGGCCATCGCTCCAATCCCGTTTCGGAGGATGGCAAAAATCGTGGTCGCATGCAGCGTTTGGGTCATGAGGCACCTCCTTGCATCCATTCACTCTTGGTCCGGCCGAGTGGTGCGCGCAGCCCGTGGATGCGCTGTTTGATATATCCGAACCAGCCGTTCCCTCGTCGTGTGGGTGTAAATCTGCGTGGAAGACAAACTCGCGTGCCCGAGCAACTCCTGAACCGCGCGCAGGTCCGCGCCGCCATCCAACAAGTGCGTCGCAAAACTGTGGCGCAGGCCATGCGGACTAATGTGTCCCAAACGCCCGAGCTCTGCGATGCGCTTGTCGAGGATGCGCCGAACACTCCGGTCGGTAAGGCGTCCCCCGCGTCGATTGATAAACAAGGCTGGACTGTCGAACCCGGACAATTTCCGAGCCGCCAGATAAGATTGCAAACAATCGAGAGCCGTCTTGCCGACGATGACGTACCGCTCCTTGCTCCCCTTGCCGAACACGAGTGCAGCGCCCTCCTGAAAGTCTACGTCGGCGACGTCGAGTTGAACACACTCGCTGACGCGAACTCCTGTGGCGTAAATAAACTCCAACAGAGCGCGGTCGCGCAGGGACCACAAGTCGGTGCCGTCAATGCTCTCCAAGAGGGCCTTCATCTCTTCCTGGTAGTAGAAGTTCGGCACCTTCTTGTCCAGCTTCGGCATTGACAAGAGTCGCGCCAGGTTCTTTTCCACATAGCCCTCTTTGTGCAGCCAGTCGTAAAACATGCGGTAACAGGACAACCGGCGCGCGAGTGACGCTTTGGCCAACCCGCGCCGAACTTCCTGGGCGAAGAACGCGCGCAGGTCAGCGAGGCGAATCGCAGCGAGATCGGCTACGCCCCTGTCCTGGAGAAAGTGAGACAACGCCTGCAGGTCTTTCGCGTAAGCGGTTCGCGTTCGCTCCGAGCCGCCGCGCGCCGCGCTGCGGGCTTCCAGAAACCGCTGGACCGCCTCGGCAAACGTCAGGCGTTGTTCGATCATCGCGACGACAGCACCTCCGTGAAGGAAGCGAGATCATTTAGGGCCCGCTCCGCCATCTTCAACGCCCGTTCGCGCTTGTCCCGAATTCGCTCGGGCAGAGGCGGCATCAAGCCGAATGTCGCGTTCATCGGTTGGAAATTGTCCTTGTCGGTGTGCGTGATGTAATGTGCCAGGCTGCCGATGGCCGTTGTCGGCGGCAGCACAATCGGTTCCAGGCCGCGCGCCAGCCGACCTGCGTTGATCCCAGCCAACAGCCCCGCTGCCGCAGATTCCACGTAGCCTTCAACCCCCGTAATCTGACCGGCAAAAAACAACCGCTCCGACGCTTTCGCCTGATACGTCGGGCGCAGGGCAGTCGGGCTGTTGATGTAGGTGTTTCGATGCATAACGCCGTACCGCACGAACTCCGCGTTTTCCAACCCCGGGATCATGCGAAAGACGCGCTTCTGCTCGCCCCACTTCAAGTGCGTTTGGAAGCCGACCATGTTAAACAGCGTCGCCGCGGCGTTGTCTTGCCGGAGTTGAACGACCGCATACGGCCGTTTGCCGGTCCGCGGATCTTCCAGGCCCACTGGTTTCATGGGTCCAAACAGGAGCGTTTTGGGCCCGCGCTTCGCCATCACTTCCACCGGCATGCAGCCTTCGAAGTACTTCTCTTCCTCAAAATCGTGCAGAGGCGCTGTCTCGGCGCTAATCAACGCCTCGTAGAACGCCTCGAATTCTTCCTTGGTCATCGGGCAGTTGAGGTAGGCAGCCTCTCCCTTGTTGTAGCGGGAGGCCAGGTACACCTTGTCCATGTCCACCGATTCCTTGGTGACAATCGGGGCCGCAGCGTCGAAAAAGTACAGATACTCGCCCCCGATGAAGCGCTGAATGGATGCCGACAGCGAGGAGGACGTCAACGGCCCCGTGGCGATGACCGCGATGTCCTCCTGCGGCAACTCCGTGACTTCACTGCGCACAACTTCGACGAGCGGGTGCGCCTCCAATGTCTCTGTGATGAACTGGGAAAACCGCTCCCTGTCCACCGCCAAAGCCCCGCCCGCCGGGACGGAATGTGCGTCGGCCGCCCGGATCACCAGCGAGTCGAGCCGCCGCATCTCTTCCTTGAGCAAACCGACCGCATTGGTGATGGCTGCAGCGCGCAGGGAATTGCTGCACACCAATTCAGCGAAGTTTGCCGTGTGGTGAGCCGGAGTGCTGCGAACAGGCCGCATTTCGAACAAGCGAACTGGCACACCCTGTCTGGCGATTTGCCATGCTGCCTCTGAACCGGCCAGACCAGCTCCGACCACAGTCACAGTCATGCAACGGCTACCTCCTTCAACGGTTTCTGTATCGTTTGTATCGATTGCTAGGAAAGCTTTTTCTGCTTTTCAGAGGAGTTTCGCGTCACCTGCCGCGAGGCATCCGCGTGCGCAGCCTCGTTGCTGCAGACGACTGCGTCTCCCTTCTTTGACTTCTTCTCAACCATGGGATGGTGGCAGACTGGGCAGAGAGCGCCAGTCGGCCGATTCCAAAGCACGTAGTCGCACTCTGGGTAGCCGCTGCAGCCATAGAACACCTTCCGCTTGCCTTTGCGCTCCACGAGCGGTTTGTGACAGACAGGGCAGTCCACGCCCACTTCTTTCACAATCGGCTTTGTGTTGCGGCATTCGGGGAATCCCGGACAGGCGAGGAACTTGCCAAACCGGCCGTGTTTGTACACCATCATGCGCCCACACTTCTCGCAGGCGACGTCCGACTCCTCGTCGGCGACCTTGACGTGCTCGAGGTTGGCCTCCGCCTTCGCCAGATCCTGCTCCAACTGTTGATTAAACTCTTCCAGCAGACGAACCCAGTCCGTCTTGCCTTCCTCAATCTGGTCCAGCTCTTCCTCAAGATGCGCCGTGAAATCGACGTCAATCAGCTGCTGGAAGTTGTTGACCAGAAGATCGACGACAATCTCCCCCAACTCCGTCGGAACAAACCGCTTTTGCTCCAATACCACGTAGCCGCGCTTCAGAATCGTCTCCATGGTCGGAGCGTACGTACTCGGACGGCCGATGCCGAGTTCCTCCATCGCCTTGACCAGGCTGGACTCCGTGTATCGCGGCGGCGGTTGCGTAAAGTGCTGCTCCGGCGACACTTCCGGCGTCGGCAGCACCTGCGACTCGTCGAGTGGCGGCAGCAGACCCTTGTCTGGTTCGTCGGCCTTCGGATCATCCGTTCCCTCGGTGTAGACGGCCATGAATCCAGGAAATTTCACGGTCGATCCCGTTGCACGGAACCACGCACCGTTCGCTTCGATGTCTACCGACGTCGTGTCAAGCACCGCGGAAGCCATTTGGCTGGCGACGAAGCGCTCCCAGATCAACTTGTACAACCTGTACTGATCTCGGGACAGATATTCCTTGATGGCTTCCGGTTCCCGCAGCACGGACGTTGGGCGAATCGCTTCGTGCGCGTCCTGTGCGTTGTTTTTGGTGGTGTACAGACGTCGCTCTTTCGGGACGTAAGAAGCCCCGTAGCGCGCCTCAACAAACTGCCGCGCCTCGTTTTGCGCAGATTCGGCGACGCGAGTGGAATCGGTACGCATGTAGGTGATTAAGCCCACAGTGCCTTCCGCGCCGATATCGAGGCCTTCGTACAACTGTTGCGCAACCGACATTGTCCGCGATGCGCGAAAACCTAACTTCCGCGCCGCTTCCTGCTGCAAACTGCTGGTCGTAAACGGCGGACTCGGATTCCGGCGCCGCTCGCTCCGCTTCACCCGCTGGACGACAAACTGGGCGCCCTCAATGCGAGCCAACAGCTGGTCCACCGCCGTCCGGTCCGGCAACTCCACCTTTTCTTCGCCATAACCGTGAAATCGTGCCGTGAACTTGCCTTCCGGCAGGCGAAACCGTGCGTCGACGGTCCAGTACTCTTCCGGCACAAAGGCGCGGATTTCCCGCTCTCTATCCACAATCAACCGCACGGCCACCGACTGCACCCGTCCCGCAGACAGGCCTTTCTTCACTTTTCTCCACAACAAGGGACTGAGGCGATAGCCGACGAGGCGGTCCAAGATGCGCCTCGTCTGCTGGGCGTTGATGAGATCAAAATTCAGCTTGCGCGGTTGGGTGAACGCCTGCTTCACGGCGTCTTTGGTGATTTCGTGAAAGACCACGCGGCACTCTTCGCTCTGGTCGAGTTCCAGCAGCGTCGCAAGGTGCCAAGCGATGGCTTCGCCTTCACGGTCCGGGTCGGCCGCCAGGAAGACTTTCTTTGCCTTCTTGCTGGCGTCGCGAAGGCTCTTGATGACATCTCCCTTGCCCCGAATGGTGATGTATTTGGGTTCAAAACGGCGCGAAACATCCACACCGAGCTGACTTTTCGGCAAGTCCCGGACATGGCCCATCGACGCCTTGACAACGTACTTTTTGCCAAGGTACTTGCCGATGGTTTTCGCCTTCGCCGGTGACTCCACAATGACTAGGTAGTCTGCCAAGGCGTTACCTCCCTAAATACCTCCGACTGTCCATTGTTACTGTATGAAAACACCCAATTTGATTCGCTGTCGATGTGAAAAAATCCACGGGAGTCTCTCTGTTTCCTGCCGCGTTGCGGATATCTTTGCCAAACCGCAGCCGCGTTCTACCCATATTATCACCACAGCGTTTTCTTTTGCAAACCGAAGGCACGGCCTGGGAGGGCCCGGAACCCCTTGACCATCGTTAGTTCTGCGGCGATCCGCTCCTCTGCGCTAACGCCACAGGCGCTGGACGCAGTACGCCCTTGCGGGCGAAAGTGCCACCCGCTCGACGTTCGACCAAGCCGGCCAACTCCAGTTCCAGCAAGCCCGCGAAGACGTGGCTAAGAGGTCGGGCAATTTGCGCCGCAATCGCGACCGGCGTCTGCGGCTCGACCAAACTCTCGTAAATGTCCCGCCACCGGTCCGGGACGGCTTGCTCCGGCACGAGATATGCCGCGGCTGCGCCTTGTTCCGCAAGAAAGTCGAGCGGATCGAGCAAAATCTGGGCCCCTTGTTGCAAGAGCCGATTGGACCCCCGGAACAGCACCGAGGTAATTGGACCTGGCACGGCGTACACATCGCGGCCGAGATCCAGGGCTGCGTCGGCAGTGTGCAGAGCTCCGCTCTTCTCCCCGGCCTGCACGACGATGAGCGCCCTGGAGAGCGCGGCGATGATTCGGTTTCGCTGGGGAAACCGATGTCTTGCGATGCCGTCTCCAGGAGGGTATTCACTGAGCAAAAGTCCACCGGACTGGATGATTTCTTCGTATAGTCGGAAGTGTTTGGAGGGATAACAGACGTCGACCCCGCACGCCAACACAGCCGTCGTCTTCCCACCGACCGCCAGCGCGCTGCGATGGGCTTCTCCGTCGATTCCTTCGGCAAGTCCCGATACAATGTGGCAGCCGTGGCTCGCCAGCGTCTCGGCAATCCAGCGCGTGGCTTCGAGACCGTAGCTGGACGGCCTCCGGGTGCCGACCACTCCGACAGCGCCGGCGAAGTCGTGGAGCCTGCCCTTGGCAAACAGGACAAGGGGTGGATGCGTCAGATCCAACAGGCACAAAGGGTACCCAGGATCTCCTTGCACGAGGCAATGAATCCCCTGAGAGCGCAGGTTCTCTTCCACGCGATAAGGGTCGCAGCCCCGAATCCAGCGTTCCAGGCGCCTTGCGGTTTTGTCGTGCAGTCGACAGACGTCCTTCCACGCCGACACCTCCGCCGCCCAGACCGCGGCCGCGCCGCCGAGACGCTGTACCAATGTATAGACAGTCGCAGGTTCCATGCCTGGACATGCAGCCAACGCAATTCGACACGCGCGTTCCACCTGGTCCAACCCGCATTCCCCCAGACTTTTTCAGCATTGTCTCAACACTGGTGCGGGCCGTCCATGACAAATGGAAAAAATCCATCGCGCCAAGAAACAAAAACGTCGGCCAGACTTGCCAGCCGACGTCTTTGCGATGCATGTTATTTCACAAGGCACCGATCCAAAATGCCACGTTCTTCCAGAACGGCTTGCAGTGTCGCGCCCATCTCCGACGGTGTGGGCGCAACGCGGATTCCGCATTCTTCCAGCTTCGCAATCTTCGATTGAGCTGTGCCGCTTCCGCCCGAAACGATTGCGCCCGCGTGACCCATGCGGCGTCCCGGAGGCGCTGTCGCGCCGGCGATAAAGCCGACAACCGGCTTGGTCATGTTGTCGCGGATCCATTCCGCCGCCAGTTCTTCCGCGTTGCCGCCGATTTCACCAATCAGGATGACGGCCTCGGTATCCGGGTCTTCGTTGAACATCTTGAGGACGTCGATGAACTCCGTGCCTTTCACCGGATCGCCGCCAATTCCCACGGCAGTCGACTGACCGATGTTGCGGGCCGTCAGCTGGTAGACCGCCTCGTAGGTGAGCGTTCCACTGCGCGAGACTACGCCGACCTTGCCGGGCGTGTGAATGTATCCAGGCATGATACCGATTTTGCACTCACCCGGTGTGATGACGCCCGGGCAGTTGGGGCCAATCAGCCGCGTGTGGCGCCCTTCCATGTAGCGCTTCACTTTCACCATGTCGAGAACCGGGATGCCTTCCGTAATGCAGATCACGAGATCCAGCTCGGCGTCGACCGCTTCCATAATCGCGTCCGCCGCGGCCGGAGCCGGAATGTAGATGACCGACGCGTTCGCGCCTGTTTCGCGCACGGCCTCTTCCACGGTGTTGAACACAGGCACACCTTCCACGGTCGTGCCGCCTTTACCGGGCGAGGTGCCGCCGACAATCTTGGTCCCGTACTCGATGGCTTGCCTGGTGTGGAACAGACCTGCCGATCCGGTGATTCCCTGTACGATGACGCGCGTATCCTTGTTGACCAAAATACTCATCGTTGTCCCTCCTCAACCAGAGCCACAATCCGTTGAGCGGCGTCCGCCAAATCGTCCGCGGCCACGATATTGAGTCCCGACGCGTTCAAGATCTGCTTGCCCAGTTCCACGTTTGTACCTTCCAGGCGAACGACGAGCGGGATGTTCAACTTCACTTGTTTCGCGGCAGCGACCACCCCGTTGGCAATCACGTCGCACTTCATAATGCCGCCGAAAATGTTGACGAGAATTCCTTTGACATTTTCGTCCGAAAGAATAATTTTGAAAGCTTCGGTGACTCGCTCTTCCGTCGCGCTGCCGCCGACGTCGAGGAAGTTCGCCGGCTTGCCCTTGTAGTACTTCACCGTGTCCATCGTCGCCATCGCGAGACCTGCGCCGTTGACCATGAGCCCGATGTTGCCGTCGAGGGCGACGTAGTTGAGATCAAACTTCGACGCCTCGATTTCCTTCGGATCCTCTTCGTCGAAATCGCGCAGTTCGACGATATCCGGATGGCGGTAGAGCGCGTTGTCGTCAAAGTTCAGCTTCGCGTCCAGCGCCAGGATGTCGCCTTCCTTCGTCACAACAAGCGGATTGATTTCCGCGATGGAACAGTCTTTGTCCACAAAACAGTTGTACAGGCCCATCATAAACGCGACGGCTTTCTTCACGAGGTGGCTCGGGATGTTGATGTTAAAGGCGAGCCGCCGAGCCTGAAAGGGCAGCAAACCAACCGCGGGATCAATGGTTTCGCGGAAGATCTTTTCCGGTGTTTTCGCGGCAACTTCCTCAATCTCCATGCCGCCTTCCTCGGAAGCCATCATGACGACGCGCCCCGTCGCTCTATCAACTACGAGGCCGATATAATACTCTTTTTCAATATTCGTAAGTTGTTCGATGAGCAACCGCTTGACTACTTTCCCCTGCGGCCCCGTCTGATGCGTAACGAGCGTCTTCCCCAGCAACTCCTTTGCGTGCTGTTCGACTTCCTCGAGGGACCGGGCCAATTTCACACCGCCAGCCTTGCCGCGCCCCCCTGCGTGAATTTGCGCCTTGACGACGCCCTTTCCGCCAAGTTCTTTGGCTGCAGCAACGGCTTCTTCGACGGTAAATGCAACTTTTCCGGCGGGAACCGCGACTCCGTACTTGGCGAGTACCTGCTTAGCCTGATACTCGTGGATGTTCATGTTGCCGATTCCTCCCACACCATGAGTCTGAATCAAGACATGCGACTGGATGCCATCGGCGGAAGACGTCGTCGGGGGCCATCCATTCGCAGTTTGTCAATCCTGTTATAGGATAAATGACCTTTGTGGGATTTACAACTTGCGATGCGTACAACCCTGTGGTGCCCAAAACAAAAAAAGCCGGATGGACCGGCTTGTCGGTGTCGATATGCGGTTACGGCAGAGTTTGCAGTTTTACGATGGCAGCCACCAGAGAAAGCGCCATGCACAGCACGTACAATGCCAGCGCCTTCAACGCAAACCGATCCCGATTCACGTAGAGAACCAGCGACAGCGCACTGCCCAATGTGGCAAAAAACCAGGTGAAAAAGATGGCTGGAATTTGTCCCGCGAACGGAATACAGCTGATGACGGCAGACACACCCGAGGCGCCCAGAATGACGTAGTTCAGCAAAGCGAATACGTACGCGGTCGTGGAACGCGTCCCGCGGACGTACTGAAGTCTCTTCTTGGCGCGCCAAGCCCGCATGCTGACGACTCGGCCCTTGTCCTTTCCCTGGCTCTGCCTCTTCTCGCTTTGAGGTTTCTTACTCTGCCATTCCACGTGTGTTCTCCCCCATCACGCTCTTCAATTTGATGGTAGCGTCTTATGCCGACTTGTGCAATACGACATCCACTCGTACTTCGGATTCTGGTCGCACCGGGATCTTCTTGCTATCAATAACGTATGCGTGTCCCTGCCAAATCTGCGCATTGGTGCAGAAGGGATGCGCGTGACAGATGTGAAAGGAGGAGCCTCGGTTGATTGGCAAGAGTGTGGGAGCAGTGATTGACAATTTGGTTGGAACGGTGGTTTCCGTGGAAGCTGACATTTCGAACGGCCTGCCCCAGTTTCACATTGTAGGTCTGCCTGATTCAGCAGTCAGCGAATCCAAGTTGCGCATACGGTCGGCCATCCGCAACAGCGGACTCACCTTTCCAAACCAGCGAATCACGGTCAATCTGTCGCCAGCCAGCCTGCGCAAGCGCGGCGCCGGACTCGACCTGGCCATCGCGGTCGCTATCCTGCGAGCCAGCGGTCAACTCCCGCCAGACGAGCCGACGCAGCTCGCGTTTTGCGGAGAACTCAGTCTGTCGGGCGACATTGTGCCTGTCCGGGGAATTATCACTCTGGCGCTCGCACTCCGCAACCGGGGCGTATGCCGCGCGGTCGTGTCCACGGACCAGCGCCATCAGTGCATACCTGTACCAGGGTTTTCGTGGATTCCCGTCACCTCGTTGAAGCAATTAGTCCATGCGCTCGCCGCACGCGAACTTCCTCAGCCCTGGACTGCCGAGCCCCCTGCGGCAGGTTTGGACACTGGTATCGACTTTTCCGAAGTCCTCGGCATGAATGCCGCCAAACGGCTGCTAACCATCGCAGCTGTCGGGTCCCATCACACTCTCCTCGTTGGACCTCCAGGATGCGGAAAGACGATGCTCGCGGAACGCGTGGTCACCATCCTGCCGGACCTCTCCAGCGATGACGCGCTCGAAGTGTTCGCCATTCACCAGATGTCCGGCCTGCTCGATGTTCCAACGCTCCGGCCTCCGGTTCGCATGCCTCACCACAGTCTGACGCCGGCCGGCATGATTGGCGGCGGAAGCAGCTTGTCCGCAGGCGAAGTCACGCTAGCTCACCGGGGCGTCCTGCTGCTCGACGAACTGCTTGAGTTTCAGCGCGCCACCTTAGACACCCTGCGGGAACCCCTCATCCACCGCTCCATTCGCCTGACGAGGAACGGTCAATCCATCGTTTTGCCGGCCGATTTCCAGCTGATTGGCACGCTCAATCCGTGTCCCTGCGGGCACTACGGATTCGGCGAGTGCCGTTGCACGCCAACAGATGTTCAGCGGTACTGGGCACGCCTGTCCGGGCCGTTGCTCGACCGCATCGAAATGCTCATCCACATCGACTCTTCTCGCGATGGCTCGAGCGAAGTGGATAGGACTTCGTCCAAACTGTTGCGCGAACGGGTGGTTGCCGCACGCGACGAGCTACGCCTCCGTAGGAGTGCGGGTCGGCAAAACGCGGACGATAGCAAACACGATTTTTCCCGAGCCGCAGCGCTGGAATTGGACAAGATTGCCGACTCACAGCGGCTTTCGAAGCGCGGTTACATCGCCATGGCAAGACTGGCTAGGACCATCAGCGTCGTGAGTGGAAGCGCGCGTGTCGAAGTGGAGCACGTCCATG
>CAZYAH010000015.1:0-10713 GCA_964645595.1 uncultured Alicyclobacillaceae bacterium
CGGGCCGACATCGCTTGCACGGGCGAAAATTTGCCGCAACAGCGTCGCTGATGGACCGGAACACCCGAACGTTTTCTCGTTTCGGATTTTTGGACCTGCACGATGGTCTGCAGAAAATTCCCGTGGTGACAACTCCGTAATAAAAATTGCCGTCGTAGGTCGGATCACAGTTGATAATGGCTCGCCACAATTCCTCGTTCAACCTAGTCACCTCCCAGTATCAGTATATCCGGTTTCTGTCGCCTTGGCCCGAATGTACACAATGACATGGCAAGAATACAAAAGCCTCAACTGCCCAGAAATTGACCCCGCTGTTGGGGGCTCTGCGCTGCCCTGGAATTCGTGTTAGCGACTACAAAAACCCCGCCATCGAATTGGTCCCGAATGCGAATCCGTTCCGTCCCTGACGGGGTCTCACGTAGGCCAATCGCAAGTTCTCGCTACTGCCTTACCAACACCAAAAAAACGGACAGATGACGATGAAGATAATGAAGACAAACGGGATCCAACAGCAAGTCCCAAGAAAGGGCCTGTGGTGCGGAACACAGCCTCCTGCTCCACCGAAAAATCCCGTATGCACGGCATCGAGACCGAGTGCGTCATGAAAGTTTGTATGTGCATACTCGTAGGGCATTTCCATCAGGACCGAATGGCTGTTGATGTCCTTTACCTTCCCGTGATGGACGCCCCAGGGGGTTTTGAACTCGACAGTCTTTCCAAGATAGGTCCGAAAGTCTTTCGCTGTATACACGGTATTCCCTCCTTCTTCTAAAATGGGTAGGAGATGTATAGCAATTGGATTGAGCTACGCCTGGGTGTTAAACACGGTCGATTCGACGGCGGAATCGCGGTGAACCACCTGACTCTTGTTTCAGGATATGCACGGTTCGTCCAAGTGAGTGGACAGCCTCCCAGCCGGTTGTCCCTTTTGCCAAAGATGGGCGTGCAAGGAGGTCGTTTCCGGGGTGAACAAGTGCTTTGATAAGATTAAAGGCGCTCTTTACGGGCTTGCGATTGGCGACGCGCTCGGCGGCACCACCGAATTCATGAACAAAGCGGAGATTGAAAAGCGGTACGGGCGCGTGACGGAGATTATCGGCGGTGGGTTCTGGCAGCTGGAGCCTGGGGAGACCACGGACGATACCGCCATGACTATCGCGGTGGCAAGGGGGATTCTAGCCAATCCTGAGAACCCGATTGAGCAAATTGGCGAGGAGTTTTTGTCCTGGGCAAAGACTGGGCCGAAGGACATCGGCAACATTATCGGCAATGTGTTTCGCGAGTACAGGGGAAATTGGTTTGAGGCGGCAGAGCGGGTGCACGAGCAAAGTGGAGGCAAGTCGGCAGGGAACGGATCGCTAATGCGCTGCCTTCCTGTCGCCTTGGCGTACGCGGACGAGCATCAGATGCAACAAGTTACCGTCCTGCAGTCGAAGATGACGCATTTCGATCCGCTGGCCGACGAGGCGTGTCTCATCTACAACCGCAATGCGCGCCGCATGCTCAACGGTGAGGCGTTGCGGGACGCCTTGCGAAAAGAGGTGCAGGGAACTCGATACGCGCCCGCGCTGGACAGGGAGCCGAGTGTTCCCCCAGACGGGTTTGTGGTGCATACGTTCCTGTGGGTGGTGCACATCCTGAATACGAGCGCGGACTTTGAATCCGCTGTTCAGTATGCGGCGAATTTAGGCGGGGATTCAGACACCATCGGGGCGATTGCGGGTGGTCTGGCGGGGCTTGAGTGCGGATTTGCGGCGCTGCCGACGCGATATGTCGAGAAGATTCTGGTCCGCGCGGAACTCGACCGCTTGGCGGAAGGGCTCGCACAGCTCTACAGCGGTGCCAGCCCAGGCGCGGACACCCATCAATCTTAGGACGGCAGCGGCATGTCCAACGCTTGTTGCCAATCGTCCGGCGTGTCGATGTCAAAGCCCCACTGCGGATTGTCGAAGTCGATGAACTGCACATGTTCTGCATTTCGCTTAATCACGCAGCGGGCGCCTTCGTCCCCTTGAACGCTGACGAGTTCGGGAAAGAACTCCTTTGCAAAGAGGACGGGGTGCCCCGGGATGCCGGCATAGCGCGGACGCAGGATAAATGGGCGAGACGACTCCGCTCTGCGCGTCCGGTACACTTCCATCATCGTCTGAATCACATCATTCGGGATAAACGGTTCGTCGGCGAGAAAGACAAAGGCGGCCGAAACTTCGCCTTCGATGGCAGAAATGCCGGCGCGGAGCGAAGTGGCCATGCCGCGCGCGAAGTCCGGGTTGTGCACGACAGTGACCGGCAACCCCTCTACGTGTGCCTTCAGTTGCTCTGTGTGAGCTCCGCCGACGACGTAAATCGGGCTCAGCCCTGCCCGCACTGCGGTCTCCACCGCGTATAGAAAGAGCGGTTTGCCGTGGAACAGCCGCAGTACCTTCGGCTGTCCCATGCGCGTGGACAAGCCTGCGGCCAAGACGACCGCTCCGATTTCTCCCATAAACAGTCTCCCTTCCATTCTCCGGAACTCTTCTGCCCAAGGCCGGCAGCGACCAGACATTAACCGCCGATGAAGGACATCTCAATCTTCCGGCGGGTTTTGCTCGCCTCGGACCTCACTTCGGAATATCGGTCCCGGCGGCCGTTCCACACGTCGCGCAACACGGCGAAGATTTCCTCGTCGGACGCACCGGATCGGAGGAGCGCCCGAAAGTCGGTCCCGACGGATGCAAAGAGGCATGTGAACAGGCGGCCGTCTGCCGAGAGACGGGCGCGGTTGCAGGTTCGGCAAAATGCGTGCGTCACCGAGGATACGATGCCAATCTCTCCTTGCCCGTCCAGGTACCGATAGCGCGTGGCGACTTCTCCGGGGTGCTTCGGAGGAACGGGTTCGAGCGGCCAGACCTGGTGGATGCGCTGGACGATTTCATCTGCAGGCACCACATCGTCGAGCCGCCAGCCGTTTGAGTTTCCGACGTCCATGTATTCAATAAAGCGCAGGACGTGGCCAGTGCCGCGGAAATAGGCAGCCATGTCGAGAATGTCTTGCTCGTTGACGTTGCGCTTGACCACCATATTGATTTTCACGGGCTTGAGGCCTGCCGCGCTGGCGGCATCAATGGCATCGAGCACTTTGCGAACTGGAAAGCGCACATCGTTGACGGCCATGAACACGTCGTCCCGCAACGAATCCAGGCTGACGGTCACACGCCGCAAGCCTGCCGCTTTCAGACGGGCGGCCTTTTCCGGTGTCAGGAGCGATCCGTTGGTGGTCAGGGCCAGGTCCTCCAGCTCCGGAATCTCGGCGAGCATCGCGACGAGCGTTTCGATGTCCTTGCGCAACAGCGGTTCCCCGCCAGTGAGCCGAATCTTGCGCACGCCGGCACGCACGAAGATCTTGGCCAGGCGAGTGATCTCCTCAAAGGTGAGGAGATTTCCGTGCGGCAGAAACGCGAAATCCGGGCCAAACACTTCCTTGGGCATGCAGTACGTGCAGCGAAAATTGCAGCGGTCTGTGACGGAGATCCGGAGGTCGTGCAGTGGGCGCTTCAGGGCGTCCGCAAGCGGTGTTGCTGCCGATGTGTGCTCTGTGGTGTCTTGGTTGCCGGTATGGCGATTATGGGTATCAGTCATCGGTCCTCAACCTCCGGTAAACGTTTTCTTCCGTCATGCACTTATCGATGCCCGTGCTTGTCATTATTTTGAGTATACACCTTCGCTCGGAAAAGAGCTATCAAAACACAATTTTGCCAGTCAACGAGGTCAAGTATGGAGCACCGCACAAATTTCTTTCTCAAGTAGAATTCGTAGAAGGTTCACAGATCCGCCAAGGAAAATCGGTTCTATCGGGTCTAGCAACAGCGCGTGTAGGCGGTTTACTGCCGTCCCAATTTATGCTATTCTGAAGATGCAGATAATTCTACGAATACACTCCATGACTTTGACCCGCTTGTATCGCCAGCGCTGTAGACGAGTTGAAGCACTGGTCGCACCACATATTGCTCGCGGCAGGATCTCCACTACTACTTCTTCGCATTGCACATCGACATGTATACGCATTCAATGGCCAGCAAGTTCATTCTTTGACACCACCGACATAATCTTCAAAGGCAACTTAATAAAAATGAAACACCTTGAAGGGGATGAAAAGGATTGAAAATTGAAATCCGGCATTCGTACCAGGCTTCCCGGGAACAGGTGTGGGAATACCTGCAAGATGTTGGGGTTCTCGAGCGGACTTTGCCTGGTTGCAAAAAATTGACCCCTGTCGGCGACGGGCGGTACGATGCGGAGCTCGGGCTCGATGTCGGTCCCATCAAGGGATCGTTTGCGGGCGAAGTGACGTTGCTGGACCTGAACGTCCCAGAGAGCTACCGCTTGCGCCTTCGCGGCAGCGGTAAGCCCGGGGAAGTGGATGCGGATGCAGTGATTCGACTCGTCGAAACCGGGACGGGCACGGAGGTGATCTGCGAATCTGAGGCACAGGTGACTGGCATGTTGGCGTCGGTTGGGCAAAGGGTCATGGGCAGTGTTGCGCGCATGCTCCTCGGCCGGTTCTTCAAGGGCGTTGAGGCTGAGATGCAGAAGGCGACACTCCGTTCATAGCAGTTCCGGGCTTCGCGGCAAACCCATGATGGGGACCGCGGCCCGCAGGACATACATGGGAGGGGTTCCGTAGTGGAAGCCACAAAGGTGAAGGTCACCGTAACCGTTAATGGCGTCCCGCGTACAGCGGAAGTAGAGCCGCGTCTGTTGTTGGTGCACTTCTTGCGGGATGTCCTGGGACTCACGGGCACGCACATCGGCTGTGACACCAGTCAATGCGGCGCATGCACCGTCCTCCTGAACGACGAGGCGGTCAAATCGTGCACGGTCCTCGCGGTTCAGGCGGATGGCATGCACGTGACGACGGTGGAGGGGCTCGGCCGCGTCGACGCGCTGCATCCCGTTCAAGAAGGATTCTGGGAAAGGCACGGTCTCCAGTGCGGGTTCTGCACGCCTGGCGTCATGATGACGGCGGTCGGGTTGCTGAAACAGAACCCGAACCCGACGGAAGCGGAGATCCGGGAAGGGCTGGAAGGCGTCATTTGCCGTTGCACGGGCTATCAGAACATCGTTCGGGCCGTGCAGTATGCGGCGGAGCGGATGTCGTCACAGGAAGACCAGAAAGAAGTCGCCGCAACCGGCGGACAGGGATGACGATAGAGCGATGGACATATCGCCTGCCGGAGGGGGCAATCCCGCCTCGTGGCAGGCATGGATGGTGAGAGGAGGATACGGCATGGCCAACGTGTTTGGCGCTACGGTGAAACGGCTCGAAGATCCGCGATTGATCACGGGGCGCGGACGTTACACCGAAGATGTACGATTGCCGGGAATGTTGTACGCCAGTATTCTGCGTAGTCCGCACGCGCACGCGCGGATTGCTCACATCGACGTCAGTGCGGCAAAGCAAGTTCCAGGTGTGGTCGCAGTCTTCACAGGTAAGGACTTGGAAGGCAAATTGGGTCTCATTCCGACGGCGTGGCTGCCTCCCGATTCCAACATCAAGACGACCGCGCACCACGCGCTCGCAGTCGACAAAGTGCGCTATGTCGGTGACGGCGTGGCGCTCGTGGTAGCGGAAGATCGCTACACGGCGCGCGACGCGGTCGAGCGCATTCACGTGGAGTACGAAGTGCTGCCCGCCGTCGTGGAACAGGAAGACGCAATGCAGGACGGTGCGCCCCTCGTTCACGAGGACGCGCCGGGGAATGTCGCGTTCCACTGGCAGACAGGCAACGCCACGGATGAGGTGTTTGAACAAGCCGAAGTCGTGGTCCGCCAGCGGTTCCGCCAGCAGCGCCTCATTCCCAACCCGATGGAACCGCGCGCAGCCGTGGCAAACTACGACCCGAGTACGGGCGAGTTGACCGTCTGGGCGACGTCGCAGAATCCGCACATCCACCGTTTTCTCTTGTCAGGGATTCTAGGCATTCCCGAACACAAGCTGCGCATTGTCTCCGTCGACGTCGGGGGTGGATTTGGCGCCAAGATTGCCTGTTACCCGGACGAGGCGCTGGTCGGGTTTGCCGCCATGCAACTCGGGCGGCCCGTCAAGTGGAGCGAAGATCGGCGCGAGCATTTCCTCGCTACCACGCACGGCCGGGACATGGTTCTGGACGTGGAACTGGCCGGGACGAAGGACGGGACGCTGACGGCCATCCGAGTGAAAAACATCGCCAACATGGGCGCGTACCTGTCCACGGCCGGACCAGGCGTGCCGACCATTCTGTTCGGCCTCATTGTGCCAGGGCCGTACAAAATTCCGTACGCCGCGGTCGACGTGTACGGCGTCTTCACCAACACCACTCCGACCGACGCGTACCGCGGAGCGGGGCGACCGGAGGCGACGTACCTGCTCGAGCGCATGGTGGACCTGTTCGCCCGCGAGATTGGCATGGACCCGGTGGAAGTGCGGCGAAAAAACCTGATCCCGTCCGACGAATTCCCGTACAACACGGCGTTGGGGCTCCAATACGACAGCGGCAACTACCACCTGGCGCTCGACAAGGCTCTGGAAACGGTAAACTACGCCGCGTTCCGGGCGGAGCAAGAGCGTTTGCGCAAGGAAGGCCGATACATCGGCATCGGCTGCACAACGTACGTTGAGATCTGCGGTCTCGGACCATCGCAGATTGCGGGCGCCGTAGGTTTCCAGGGCGGCCTCTGGGACAGCGCAACGGTGCGTGTGCACCCGACAGGAAAAATCACAGCGTTTACGGGAACGTCTCCGCACGGCCAGGGCGAGGAGACCACCTTTGCCCAAATCATCGCGTCGAAGCTCGGCGTGCCAGTGGAGGACATCGAAATTGTGCACGGCGACACCGCACGGATCTCCATGGGTTGGGGGACGTACGGCTCGCGGACGACGCCGGTCGGCGGAAACGCGATGGCGATTGCAACGGATCGCGTGATTGAAAAGGCGAAGAAGATTGCCGCGCACATGCTGGAGGCTTCCGAGGACGATATCGAGTTCAACCAGGGAACCTTCCATGTCAAGGGTGTGCCGAGCCGAAAGGCGACGTTCCACGAAGTGGTCTTGCAGGCCTACCTTGCTTGGAACTTGCCGGCTGGTGTTGAGCCGGCGCTGGAAGGAAGCGCTTTCTACGATCCGGTGAACTTCTGCTACCCGTTCGGCGCGCACATTTGCGTCGTCGAAGTCCAGCCCGAGACGGGCGAGGTCGAGATCCTGCGCTACATCGCGGTCGACGACTGCGGCCGGGTGATTAACCCGATGATTGCGGAAGGGCAGGTGCACGGCGGCATTGTCCAGGGCATCGGCCAGGCGCTGTGGGAAGGCGCTGTGTACGACGAGCAGGGCCAACTGGTGTCCGGGACGTTTATGGACTACGCGATGCCAAAGGCGCGGTTCTTCCCCAACTTTGAGACGTCGTTCACGGAGACACCGGCACCGCACAATCCGCTCGGCGTAAAAGGCATTGGCGAGACCGGGACCATTGCGGCGACACCGACGGTGGTCAACGCCGTGATGGATGCGCTCGCGCCCTTTGGGGTTCGCGACATTCCAATGCCGCTGACGCCGGAACGGGTGTGGCGCGCAATCCGAAACGGGGGGAATCACTGATGATACCGAACGCGTTTGCCTATGCGCGCGCCACGACGGTGGAAGAGGCGCTGCGCTTGTTGCAGGCGGCAGGCGGTGAGGGCAAATTGCTCGCCGGCGGTCACAGCCTGTTGCCCTTGATGAAACTGCGTCTGACCGAGCCGGCGAAGCTCATCGACATCGGCCGGATCGCCGAGTTGCACGGCGTGAACAAGGTAGACGACACCTTGGTCATCGGCGCGCTGACAACGCACTACCAGGTAGCGAGCCATCCGCTGGTCCGCAAGTACTTGCCTGTACTCGCGGAGGCGGCAAGTCAAATCGGCGACATCCAGGTGCGCAACCGCGGCACCGTCGGCGGGAATCTCGCCCACGCCGACATGGCGTCGGACCTTCCCGCGGTGGCGCTGGCGCTGGAGGCGAAGCTAAATGTGGCGACGCCGGACGGTACCGAAGTGATTGCGGCCGAAGACTTCTTCCTCGGACCGCTCATCACGGCGATGCCCGAGTACGGATTGCTCACCTCAGTCGCCTTCGCGATTCCGCCCGCCCATTGCAAGGGGGCGTACGAGAAGTTCCCGCACCCAGCGTCCGGCTATGCGGTGGTCGGCGTCGCCGCGGTGGCGGGCACGGGAGAAGACGGACGCATTGACTATGCGCGCGTGGCCATCACGGGGGCGGGGGATGTGGTTTACCGCGCCCGGGCTGTGGAAGACGCGCTGCTCGGGAATGTTCCGAGCGACGACGTGATCCGCGAGGCTGCGTCCCACGCGGCGGACGATGGTTCCATCGCGGGAGATACGTTTGCGTCCGAAGAGTACCGCCGGCACTTGTGCAGCGTCTACGCGGCGAAGGCGCTCCGGCGCCTGTTCGGCTGACAGGACGGGGACGCACAAGATTCCGGTGTTGGGACAGACTCAGAGAGACACTGGCAGGGAAGAGAGGGGTTGTTCTGAAAAATCCGTTCGCGGACGTGGAAGCGGTACAAGCCGCATTGCTTGAGCAAGGCTATGTGGCGGATGCATCCTTGGCAACCGTGTTGTTTCTCACGCTGGCGCTCGAGCGTCCGCTGTTTTTGGAAGGTGAAGCGGGGGTCGGCAAGACGGAATTGGCCAAAGCCATTTCCGGCGCGCTGGGTCGACCCCTGCTGCGCTTGCAGTGCTATGAGGGATTGGACCGGCAGCGCGCGCTCTACGACTGGAACTATCCTCGTCAGTTGCTGCACATCCGGATTCGCGAGGCGGAGCGGGTTGCCGGGTACCGCGCAGGAGATGGCGCGGGTAGCGTTGCGACCGACGGCGACCGGGACTTCGCGGAGAGCCTGGAGCAGGAGGTATTCGGGCCGAAATTCTTGCTCTCTCGCCCCTTGTTGCAAGCGATTGACCCAGAGCGCCCGGCGCCGGTGTTACTGATTGACGAGGTGGACCGAAGCGACGAGGAGTTCGAGGCATTTCTTCTGGAACTGCTCGGAGAATATCAAGTAACCATTCCGGAGCTCGGAACGGTCAAGGCGGCGGAGATTCCGGTGGTGATTCTGACCTCAAACCGCACGCGCGAAGTCCACGACGCCTTGAAGCGGCGCTGTCTGTACCACTGGCTAGACTACCCGGACTTTGAAAAGGAGTACCAGATCCTGACGAGAAAGGTCCCGGGTCTGCCCGCGCGCGTGGCGGCAAAGGTCTGTGCATTCGTCCAGCGGCTCCGCGACGAACCCCTGTTTAAGAAACCGGGTGTTGCGGAAACCATCAACTGGGCGGCGGCGCTGGAAGCGCTCGGCACGACGGAACTCACGGCGAAGCGGATTGAAGAGACCATCGGTTGTCTGCTCAAATACCGCGATGACTTCGACCTGATGCTTGGAAGGGACGCGTCCGGGCAGCGCGCGATGGAACGTCTCCTCGCCGAGATTGGGGTGACTTGATGCACGAGAACGGGACGGAGCCGGGCCGCATGGACCCACGCATCGCGAACTGGCTAGGATTTCTTCGGGGGCTGCGGAGGCTCGGTTTTACCATCAGCCTCGAAGAAGAGCGGCTCGTGTTCGCGGCGTTGGATGCAGTGGGCTGGGAAGATCCAAGGCGATGCCGCGACGCGGTCGGCGCCATCGTTGTGAAGCGGCCGCAGCAACGACAGCTCTTTCTGGTGGCTTGGCGACAGTTCTTGCTTCTGCTGAAGGGCTCAGCGGAGCCGTGGCTTGCACAGAACACGCTGCTCGCCAACGTGGCGCGGATGCGCTACGACAAGCACCGCCATCCCGAGGTGGTGTGGATGGGTCGCAACAACACCAACGCGGAGGTCTCCTCAGAGGCCGATTCGGACGAGCCGTTGGTGTTCGCTGCGCGCGGAGCGAGCCGCGAGGAGCGCTTGCGGCAGAAGGATTTCGCGCGCATGACCCCGGCCGAGCTGGAGGAAGCAAAGCGCCTGCGTCCGCGCATCAGCCCGCTGTGGAAACGGAGTCGCCGACTGGCTTCCGTCCGCCGCGGCGTGCAAGTCGACTTTGCAAAGACCATGGAAAACAGCTTCCAGACGGGCGAGTACGTCCCGCTCGTGTATTTCGAACGCCAGTGGAAGCAGCGACCGATTGTGTTCCTTTGTGACGTGAGCGGTTCCATGGATCCGTACAGCCGAATGTTGATTCGCTTTGCTCACACGGTGATGCAAAACGGGATTCCCGTCGAGACCTTTGTCTTCAGCACGCGTCTAACCTGGATCACGCGAGCGCTCAAGGTGCGGGACCCGGACAAGGCGCTGGCCGAGGTGTACACTCAAGTGACGGACCTGTCCAGCGGCACCCGCCTCGCCGACGCACTGGAATCGTTTCGCCGGGACCATGCGGCACGGGTGCTGCGCCGCGGTGCCGTGGTTGTGCTCGCCACAGACGGGCTGGACACGGGGGCGCCGGATGTGCTGCAACGGGAGATGAAGCGTCTGTCCCGGCTGTCTCATCGCTTGTTTTGGCTGAATCCGCTGCTCGGCGATGCCGAGTTTCGCCTCGAGGCGCCGAGTTTACGGCGGATCCGCCCACACGTGGACGCGATGTTGCCTGCGCACAACTTTGCGAGCTTGGAACGTGCGTGGCTGCACATTGAGGAATGTCACAACTGGCCGCGCGTTCGGCGGCA
>CAZYAH010000015.1:10813-15523 GCA_964645595.1 uncultured Alicyclobacillaceae bacterium
AACGTGCGTGGCTGCACATTGAGGAATGTCACAACTGGCCGCGCGTTCGGCGGCAAGGAGCCGATGTATAGATTTGCTGCTTTCAGCCAAGTCCTCTCTCTGCATGCGTGGAGAGAGGATTTGATCTGTCCGGGACTTGGAAGGTATGCATCCGTTGGCAGAGCAAATCGCAACTCGGTAAGATAGGGTAGACTCTCCGAAGAGATAAGCGACGAGAAACGTGATGTCGTGCAAGAAAGGAATGGAAACATTTCGCCATGAACGCGGAACAGTGGATTCGAAAACTCGAGATGATTCCCCATCCGGAAGGCGGCTATTATCGCGAGACCTACAAGTCGGAGGAATGGGTCTCCGATGAGGAGTTGTCAGTCAAGTTCGGGGACAAGCGCCGGCTCGCGACCAGCATTTACTTTTTGTTGACGCGGGCCGAGGTGTCTCATTTTCACCGACTGAAGTCGGACGAGATTTGGTACTACCACGCGGGTTGTCCACTGAGTGTCTACGTCATTCATCCGACCGGCGAATTGCAGGAAATTCGCCTCGGCCTCAATTTGGACAACGGTGAAGTGCCACAAGCAACCGTGCCGAAGGGAACCATCTTTGGCTCGTGCATGCGCCAGACTGAGCAGCCGCACGATTTTTCACTCGTCAGCTGCATGGTATCCCCTGGTTTTGATTTTCGAGACTTTGAACTGTTCTCGCGGGACGAGTTGCTCGCCCTGTATCCCGAACACCGGGACATCATTGTGAAATTGACGCGGGAAGAACTGCCGTGAAAGGCATTACGCAATACAGAGAATGTACCGGTTGGCGCCGCACGCCGGAACGGTCCTGTGCGTCCCCAGGCCCTCGCCCGCGGTAGGCGAAGGCTTGGGGTTCATTGCGTCTTCATCCTCATTGTCGAAGGTGCGGAACGGTGTTTGATTAACACCGGCTCGCGAGCAATTCAGCGAGTCTCCGCACTCCCTCTCGCATTGCCTCGGCTTCAAGGTAACTGAACGACAGTCGCAGGTACTCCAGGCCGTTCCGTGGGTTCGCGAAAAAGTACTTGCCGGGCACGTACGCGACGCCAGCCTGGATGGCCTGTTCCAGGAGGGATGACGTGTCGGCTCCCGCAACCCGCAGCCACACGAAGAACCCGCCCTCCGGGACGTGCCATGTCACATACTCGGGCATAAACTGTTGCAACGCTTGTACCATCCAGTCCCGCCGCCTGCGGTAGGAATCACGCAACACGGACAACCTCTCCGCCAGGTCCACCCCTTCCAGGTACGCTGCCATCGTCGCTTCGGCGAACGGGTGATCCAGGTCCTTCTTGAACCAGGCGGCGGCGGAAACGAGCGGCTTCGGGCCCGCAATCCAGCCGACGCGCATGCCCGGCGCCACCACCTTCGAGAGCGATCCGATGTGAAGCACTCTGCCGGCCGTATCCAGTGCCTTGAGTGGTACGGGCTGCTCGCCAAACCACAGTTCTCCGTAAGCGTCGTCTTCTACAATCAGGAAGTTGAACTCCTCCGCCAGCTCCAGCAACCGTCTGCGGCGGGCCAGTGGCATCGTGGTCCCGGTTGGGTTGTGGAACGACGGAATGGTATACAGGAACGCCGGGGTCGCGAGGCCAGCCTGTCTGCGTTCTCGCAGGATTTCCTCCAATGCGTCGGTTTGCAACCCGTGTTCATCCACGGGCACGGTGAGGATGTTCTGTGTGTAGTTGCGGAAGATCTCCAGCGCCTCCATGTAGGTGGGCCCTTCCACCACGACCAGGGACTTGGCGTCGAGCAACGCCCGCGCGACCAAGTCAATCGCCTGACATCCGCCGGCCGTGATCAACAACTCGTCCTCTCCGACAGGCATGCCCCGCTCCAGCAGGCGCTGCCGGACCTGGTGGCGCAGTTTGCCCATGCGGGGACTGCCAAGGTACTGAAACGGCAGATGGCCTTCCTGCTCGACCACCCGACTCACTGCCGCCCGGATTTGCTCCACGGGCACTAGGGATGGCGCGGGATAGCCGGCGCTCAGGCGAATGCAGCCGTCCGGGATGTGCGGTATCCACGCACCGGGAGGGTCGTTCGCCAGGGCAGCCTTTACGTGGTCGGGAAAGACGTTCGTAACATCATTGGTCATCGGAAGCTTCCTTTCTTCAACCAATTCGTCGGAGTGAACTCGGTTCTCAAAGTTTATTCCCAAGATTATCAATAATAAAACGAAGAAAAAATAGTTGCATATTTATTCGTTGTACATTATAAATTATGCAGACACTTTCGTACATGACGAAGCTCAACTGAGGGGGAAACTTCGAATGAAAAAGAGAATGTGGATTGGGACAGTGGCGACCGCTCTGTTTGCGGTGACCGCGATGGCGGGCTGTGGAGCACCGAGCAACAATCAGACGGGCGGTGCCAACGCGACTGCTTCGGACGGCGGATCTGAGCCCACCTTGATTATGGCGACCTCGGCGGACTACAAGCCGTACGAGTTTCACGACACGTCGAGCGGCCAGGACAAGATTGTTGGCTTTGACATCGACGTGGCGAACGCGATTGCAAAGCAGTTGCATTTCAAGATAAAGATTCAAGACATGGATTTCAATGGCCTCCTCGGCGCTCTGCAGTCTGGGCGGGCGGACTTCGTGATTGCCGGTATGACGCCGACGAAAGAGCGCAAGAAGAGCGTCGATTTCTCGGACATCTACTACCAGGCGACCAACGTGGTCCTGACCAAGAAAGGGCATGACGTTCACTCACTGGATGAACTGAAGGGCCATAAGGTGGCTGCACAGCTTGGCTCCGTTCAGGAGACGGCCGCCAAATCCATTCCGAACGTCCAACTGGATTCGCTCAACGCCATTCCGACTGTGGTCCAGGAAGTGGTCACCAACCGAGCGGATGCAGCCATCATCGAGGACACTGTCGCGGAAGGGTACGTCAAGAGCAACCCGGATCTGCAAATTAACCGCATTCCGGGGATCAAGTCCAACGGCTCTGCGATTGCGTTCCCGAAAGGGTCCCAGTGGACTGCCAAGTTCAACGACGCGATCGCGAAGTTGAAAGCGGATGGGGAACTGGAACAACTGGCGAAAAAGTGGTTTGCAGGACAAAGCGCCAACTGACGCTCCGCGAGGTCGATGCAGTGCGATTTAGTGTACAAGGCGCAGAGTGAAGTAGAGGAATACGCGTTTCAGCCCGCGGTTCCCGCCGCGGGCTGAGGCGCGCAATTCATGTCCTGGGAAGCGGAGTGGTTTTGACATCATGAATCTCGACTTTGGCATTATCTGGCCGAATTTTCCCTTTATCCTGAACGGTGTACTCGTCACATTGGAGTTTACACTATTGTCTTTGGTGTTTGGCTTTGTTCTCGGCACACTTTTGTCCATCATCAAGATCTCGAAGTTTGCGCCGCTGCGCTGGTTTGGCATTGCGTATACTTCGGTGTTCCGCGGCACGCCGCTCCTGGTTCAGTTGAGCCTGGTGTACTTTGCGACGCCGCAGCTGACAGGGTACGACATCCCGGCGTTGCAGGCGGGCGTCATTACCTTTTCGCTCAACTCCGCGGCGTACGTGTCGGAAGTAATTCGCGCAGGAATCTTGGCGGTGGACAAGGGGCAGCGCGAAGCCGCGCTGTCGCTCGGTGTACCCTATCCCAAAATGATGCGCGACATCATCCTGCCGCAAGCCGTGAAAAACATTTTGCCGGCTCTCGTCAACGAAAGCATTGCGCTCTTGAAGGACTCGACGCTCGTGTCCACGATTACCGCGACGGACTTGCTTCGGCGCGCAGACATCGTCATGTCGCAAACCTTTCGCTACTTTGAACCGCTCATTCTGGTCGCCGCGATTTACTACGTTTTGGTTATGATCCTGACCTGGTTTGGGCGCCGGTTGGAGAGGAGGCTGCGCCGCAGTGATACAGCTTGAGAATATTAGCAAGTCGTTCGGCAAACACGAGGTGTTGCGCGGCGTTTCCCTTGATATTGCCAAGGGCGAAGTGGTCGCCATCATCGGGCCGTCCGGGTCCGGTAAATCGACTTTGCTGCGATGCATCAACTTGCTGGAAGTCCCGACGCACGGACGCGTCGTCGTGGACGGCACCGAGATTACTGCGCGCGGCGTGAACATCACGAAAGTGCGCGAGAAAATCGGGATGGTGTTTCAACATTTCCACCTGTTTCCGCACATGACGGTCATGGACAACCTGACGTACGCGCCGGTTCAGGTCAAAGGCATGTCGAAGCAACAGGCCCAAGAGAAGGCCAAGGAACTCTTGGCGCGGGTCGGGCTCGCGGACAAGGCGGACGTGTATCCAGCGACCTTGTCGGGTGGCCAAAAGCAGCGGGTGGCAATCGCTCGCGCGCTGGCGATGGAACCAGACATTATGCTCTTTGACGAACCCACATCCGCGCTGGATCCGGAGATGGTCAAGGAAGTTCTCGAGGTCATCCAGTCGCTCGCGCACACCGGGATGACGATGGTGATTGTCACGCACGAGATGGGGTTTGCGCGGAACGTAGCGGATCGAATTTGTTTTCTCGAGAACGGATGCCTGCTCGAAGTCGCTCCGCCGGATCAGTTTTTCGCAAATCCGCAGACGGCGCGGGCGAGAGAGTTTCTTTCGAAAGTCTTGTAGAGCAGCGCAAGCGAACGGTTTGCGAATTTTACTCACAGCGATACATCAGCGATACATCGCCAGTTCCATTCTCTTGACTCGAAGCGGGGA
>CAZYAH010000016.1:0-15475 GCA_964645595.1 uncultured Alicyclobacillaceae bacterium
AGACCGGGATTGAAGCACGTATCCTCGCTCCCCTTGGCCGCGTAGAGTATCCTGTGGAGCGCGACGGACAAGTCATCCGCAAGCAGGTTCGTCTGTTTCTTCTCGAGGAAATTGACGAAGCGGACGATCCGGTCGCACAAGTGGAAGAGATTCAGTCCGCATACTTTCTGCCCTGGCGCGAAGCCGAACAACGCCACGCCGAGAAAGGGTACGCGAACTGGTCCTGGGTATTTGCCAAAGCGGACGCACTGTGGCGCTGGCACAGTGAGCGGTGGGACAAAAAGTGGCGCGAGCTGCCGGCAAGCACTGCGCCAGAGGAAATTGACGCCCGCTGGCGGGAAGTCGAGGGGCTGGTCCGGGATCTCAGCGACGCTGTGCGTGCGGAACTGGCCACAGTGGCGCCGGACCTCCACAACGAACTGGCGAAGCGCGTAACGCTCGAAGGCGCGGGCGAATACGTGTTGCCGAGGAAGATTGCGGACGTGAAGAACGAGCTCCGGCCGGCGATTGAACACACTTTGCTCAAGCCAGAGGCGTCGGCGCTTGACATTGAAGCGCTCTGCCACGACGCGGTCAGGTACCAATTCGGCACAGTTTGCATCAACCCGCAGCACGTGCGGCGCGCTGCCAACATTGTCGCGAACAGCGGCGTGATTCCGTGCACCGTCATTGGGTTCCCGCTCGGTGCCACAGATCTCGACGCTCTGGTCGGCGAGGCGCGCGCAGTGGTTGCGGCAGGAGCCCGCGAAGTCGACATGGTGTTGCCTATCGGATCTATGCGCGAAGACGACATCTGGACCGTGTTCGACTACGTGCGCGCCGTCTGCGACGAGGTTCATCAGAACGAAGGGGCGAAGGTCAAGGTGATCTTCGAGACCCACTATCTGACGTACGCTCAGGTGGCGATGGCGACGCTTGTCTGCGCGGCGGCCGGGGCGGATTTTGTCAAGACGTCGACAGGCTTCGCAGCGTCGGGGGCACGACTTGCAGACGTGGCCTTGATGGCGTACTCCACGCGTGGACAAGTCGGCGTCAAGGCGTCTGGGGGCATTCGAACCCAGCAAGATGCAATTCAGTTCTTGCGGTACGGGGCAAATCGCCTGGGTACAAGCTCAGGCACGCAGATTGTCCGGTAACAGGCGTTCTATCAGGTTGGCAAACCTCGCGGTGACAGGCCAGACCAGCGCGGTACAGACGACGTTGAAGACCGTGTGGGCATTCGCGATTTGCTGGGCGGGTGTGTCTGCCCACTCCGCCATGAGTTCGGTATACGGTGCCAAAAACGGCAAGAACAGCAAGACGCCGCCGACGTTGAGCAGGACGTGGGACAAGGCGACCCGCTGGGCTGCGCGCGATTGACCGATGGAAGCCAGGACCGAAGTAAAGCACGTGCCGACGTTGGCTCCGAGGATGATGGCGATGCCTCCGGCCAGCGGGATCAGCGATTGGCTCGCCAACGCCATGGTGATGACCGTCGTCGCTGTGCTGGACTGAATCATGGCGCTGGCGAGACAACCCGTGAGCACGCCGAGCAGCGGTTCGTGTCCCGCGTGCTCAATCCAGATTCGAAACCAGGGTGTTTGCGCCAGCGGATCGAGCGCGGCCGTAAGCGTCTCGAGCGACACAAAGATGGAGCCAAAGCCAACCAAGGCCAGACTCGGGTTGCGCACTCTGGGCCTGTCGCTGATTAGGCCGAAAAATCCGGCGGCGAGGCACGGGATGACAATTGCCCAGAGGTCGAGAGTAAGCAACTGGGGCGTTATGGTGGAACCGACGTTCGCTCCGAGCACGATGCCGAGCGCGTCACGAAATTGCATGCTGCCTCCGGCCACCAGGCCGATGGAAATCGCCGTTACGGCGGCGCTGCTTTGGACGAGTCCAGTGACAATCGTGCCCGTAACAATACCTCGGGTCGGTGTCTTGACGAAGCGCTGGAGAATGGCGGGAAGCCGTCCTCGACTCATACCTTCCAGGCCTTTGCGCATGACGTGCAGGCCGCCGAGGAAGCCGACAACCGAGAGCGCGGCGACTGCCAGATTCGGCCACCACATGGACACCACCTCACCTGTCCCCAGACTATGCCGCTTGGGACGAGTACATGCCTCTCGGCGCGGGCTCGGTTTCCAGATGTTTGACACTGTTTTTTTCGCTGTACTATAATACGTCTGATTGACGATTTGCCTAGCTTGGAGGGAGGGAGAGAGATGTCCGAGATCAAGGTTCGCAAAAACGAATCTTTGGACAGCGCCTTACGCCGCTTTAAGAAAGCAACGGCTCGCGACGGAATCCTGGCAGAGATCCGGAAGCGCAAGCATTACGAAAAGCCGAGTGTAGCGCGCAAGAAGAAGTCTGAAGCCGCGCGGAAAAAGCGCAAATCATTCTAGGATATTCAGGCAGGGGGCCTTGGCAGTGAATTTGACCGAACGACTGGCGGAAGACATGAAACAAGCGATGAAGGACAAGGACAAACTCCGCTTGTCTGTCCTCCGAATGGTGAAGGCTGCGGTCAAAAACCGGGAAATTGAGACGGGCCAGCCTCTTGCGGATGATGATGTGCTCGGCGTCATCCAAAAGGAACTCAAACAGCGCCGTGACTCCCTCCAGGCGTTTGAGAGTGCTGGACGAACGGATCTTGTGGACGAAGTGAAAGCGGAGATTGACGTGTTGATGTCGTATCTTCCGAAGCAGTTGTCGGAAGATGAACTTCGCGGCATCGTTCAGTCTGTCATAGCAGAACTGGGTGCGTCCGGAAAAGCTGATGTAGGGAAAGTGATGTCTGCGGTGATGCCGAAAGTCAAGGGCAGAGCGGATGGACGCCTGGTGCAGTCGATTGTCCAGTCGCTGTTGGTGTAGCTTGGCTCGATTCGGCATCGGGCTGTTACCAAAAACCAAACGTCCCGCCAGGAATGGCGGGATTTTTTTATGTTACGGCGCGCACAGACGCTGCGGTCGGCCTGACCAGGTGGGCCCGGTGCAAACGCGCCACTCTGGCAAAAGCATGTACTAGGTCCCTTGGCTCGGTCATACAGATGGATTGAGAAGGAGGGACAATCATGCGCAATTGGAAGCAGAAGATTCGTCGTACTGCGACGGAGTGGTTGTCCTTGCCGCCCGATGCCTTGCTCGACGTGTCGCGCCTGACTTGCATCGACGGTGCACAGGTTGTGGTCGAAAACATGCGGTCCCTGTTAAGTGTGTCGGAGACGGCTGTGGAGCTGGAGTTGCAGAATCAGAGGCTCTTGTTGCAGGGAGAAAACTTCGTCATCACCCTGTTGGCAGAGGGTGAACTTCACGTACAGGGAAAGGTCAGCCAAATCACGTACCAGCCGCTAAAGGGGGGAAGGCCGTGAGTCGCCCCCGTTTGGAACACTTCCTCCACGGATTCCTCGTCGTGGAACTGCGCGGCAGACAGATTCAGTCCGTTCTGGTGGCCATGTATGAGCAGGGCGTTTCACTGTTCGACGTAACAAGCAGCGACAACCGCTGTGTCGCCGGGCTGTCGCTGCGGGATTTTGATACCTTTTACCGCTCGTGCCGTGCACACCGCGTCAAGATGCGCTTCCTCCGGCGCGAAGGACTGCCGTTCTTGCTTCGCAACGCGAAGCGGCGCAAGGCCTTTTTGGTGGGGATGGCGCTGTTTTTTCTGGTAGTCTACGCTATGGGCGGATTGGTTTGGCAGGTCAACGTGTCCGGTGTGGAAGATGAGACGCGCATGGCCGTTCTGCAAGCGGCCAAGGACGTTGGCATCTACCGCGGGGCGTGGAAACGTTCGCTCGGCACGAACGAGCACATGCAAAGCGAACTCCTAAAACGCCTTCCGAACCTGATGTGGGTTGGGGTACAAATGGAAGGGGCGAAAGTGAACATTGAGGCTGTCGAAAAGATCCCGGACACAGCTCCTTTGCAAACGCAACCGCACAACGTGATTGCGGGAAAGCCCGGAGTCATTCGCAAAGTCTTTGCGAATCGCGGATTGGTTGTCGTAAAACCTGGTCAGGTGGTGCACCCAGGCGACATCCTCGTCTCTGGAGCGCTCGGATACGGCAGCAAGTACGTGCCCGCCGACGGAAAAGTGTTGGCGGAGGTGTGGTACCAGTCAACCATTTCCATCCCGCTGTCCGTCAAGCAGTCGGCATTGACGGGGGAACATACGGATCGAAAGTATCTGGCCATCGGCAGCCTCGCCATCCGCGTATGGGGGTTTGAACAACCGGAGTACCAGGCAAGTGTCGAGCGCGAGGACGTGCGTACGTGGAAACTCGGCGGCTGGGAGCTGCCCATTCAGTGGAAGGACGTGACAGAGTACGAAGTGTCTCCCACGGAGGTGCGCCAATCGCAGCAAGAGGCTGAGCAAAAGGCGCTCGAGATTGCGGTTCAGGACGTTCGCGCCCAGATGCACGGCGACGGCACAATTCTGGGACAACGGGTTTTACATCGTGAAGTCCGACATGGTAAGCTATATGCAACCATCTTGACGCGAACTGAGGAAGACATCGGAGTCACGGCGTCGTTACAGGCACCGTCACCGGAATCTCAGCATACACAGTAGAACGCGACATATAAAATCCCGGCCAGTGGAGACAGCGGATTGGGATGAATGACTGAAGGAGTTGGGTGCCTTTTGGCGCAAGAGATCATTGTGAGAAAATGGTCGTTTGCCAACAACGATGAAGCGGTATCCGTCCTCGGCGCGAACGATGCGTTGTTGAAGTTGTTGGACAGAGCATTTGGCGCGAAGGTGACGACGAGAGGAACGGAAGTAAGCCTGAGTGGAAGCGAAGAAGAAGTTGACGCGATGTACGCCGTACTCCGGGCAGCGACGCAACTGTCCCAGTTAGGCGTACATTTGTCTGAGAGCGATTACCGGTATGCAATTGACCTGGCCAAGGCGGGCGAGATTGAGGAACTGGTGCCGCTCTACACTGCGGAGGTCGCGACCACTTACCGCGGCAAGGTCATTCGGGTCAAGACGCTGGGCCAACGCCGCTACGTGGACGCCATTCGCCGACACGACATCGTGTTTGGGATTGGACCGGCCGGCACGGGGAAGACGTACCTTGCCGTCGCGATGGCGGTCATGGCGCTCAAGCGCGGCGACGTGAAACGGATTGTCCTGACTCGTCCAGCTGTGGAGGCGGGGGAGAACCTGGGGTTCCTGCCCGGCGATTTGCAGGAAAAGGTGGATCCGTACCTGCGTCCCATCTACGATGCGCTGTACGACGTGTACGGCGTGGAACAGGTTCAGCGCGGATTCGAACGCGGCAATTTGGAAGTTGCTCCTTTGGCCTACATGCGCGGTCGGACGCTGGACGATTCGTTCGTCATTCTGGACGAGGCGCAGAACACAACTCCGGAGCAGATGAAAATGTTTTTGACGCGGCTTGGTTTTGGTTCGAAAATGGTCATCACCGGTGACGTCACGCAGATTGATTTGCCGAGCGGCCGTCCTTCCGGTTTGATTCAGGCAGCGCAAATCCTGGCGGACATCCCTGGAATCGCATTCCACTACTTCAGCGAGCACGACGTTGTCCGGCACCAGTTGGTCCAGAAGATCATCGCGGCGTACGAGCGTTCCGCGTCGCCACAACGCCGGAATGCGTCGAGCGAAATGATGAGGTAAGGGGAATCCATGGCCATGTTGTCGAGTTGGAACCGTTCCATCCGGAACTTCCTGGACAATCCTGCGTTTCGCAACAACATCAAGGTTCGGATTGGTGTCTACATCGCCTTGTGCCTGCTCACGTACCTCGTGCTGATTGGCAGCGTATTGCCGCCGCGCTACGACTTTGCGGTCGGGCAGACGAGCCCCGTGACAATTCGCGCGCCTATCACGGCGGTGGACACCTTGGCTACCCAGCGTGCGCGGCAGGAAGCGATGGACAGGGTCCCCAAGCAGTATGAACAGTCGACGGCCGTGGAAGAGAAGGCCGTCGCCAGTCTGAAAAAACTGTTTGCAACGGCGACGCAGGTCGTTTCGGACAAGTCTCTGTCGCAGGCGGAGCGGCTGGAAGAGTTGTCTGCGGTCGCACCGGAAAAAGTTTCGCAATCGACGCTGCAAGCCATGTTGGGACTGGACGTGAGGCAGCTCGGCCTGTTGCAGAGTGTATCGCTCAAGATCACGCACGACTTGCTCGGCGCGCCGTTTTACGAGGATTCGGCGCAGCAGGCCGGGTTGTTGGTGGACCGCCAACTACTGAGTTACGACCTGGACAAGGTCTCTCGCTTTATCGTGCAGAACGTCGTGGAGAGCGTCCTGGCGCCCAATATGGTGTACAAGCCGGAGGCGACGCAAAAGGCGCGCGAGGCAGCCGCCAGTGAGGTGCCGGAAGTCTACATCCACGAAGGCGAAGTCATTGTCTCCAAGAACGGCATTATCACACCGGTCGTGCAGAGTCGTCTGCGCGACGTCGGGCTCTACAGCAGCAGCCCCAGTTATGGTATTTTCTTTGGGTTTGCCCTGTTCATCGTTGTGTCGATTGGACTCATGGCGGCGTATATCGAACGCCGGCCGCCGCGGCGGAAAATTGACAACCTGTACCTGATTATTCTCGGTCTCATCATTCTCTTGATGTCCGTCCTGATTGCCGTGACGAAAGGGATCATCAACAGCGGCGGTCCCACATCGTCGGCGTACCTGGTGCCCATTTCGGTGGGCTCCATGTTGATCACCGTCTTGATGGACTCGTCGCTGGCAGTCGTCACTTCGTTTTACCTGTCCATGCTGTTTGGCGCGACGCTGAACTACGACTACTGGTTCGCGTTCTACGCGTTTATCAGCTCCATGGTCGGCGCCTACAGCGTCGCCAAGGTGACGCACCGCGGGACGTTTATGCGGGCAGGGTTCCTGGTGTCGGGAGTCAACGTTTTCACGGTTGTCACCATGCACCTGTTGCGGTCGGATCACCAGGCTGACCTGCACACACTTTCCCTGTACACCGGGCTTGGGGTCCTCAACGGCCTGATCAGCGCTGTTCTGACGATGGGAATCCTGCCGTTCTTTGAAAGTGCGTTCGGATTGCTCACGTCCATCCGATTGCTGGAGTTGTCCAATCCGAACAACCCGCTGCTGAAAAAAGTCTTGATGGAGGCCCCGGGAACCTACCACCACAGCCTGATTGTGGGGAACCTCGCGGAGGCCGCTGCGGAAATTGTCGGGGCCGATCCGCTCATCTGCCGCGTCGGCGCCTACTACCACGACGTGGGCAAGACCAAGCGGCCGTTGTTCTTCGTCGAGAACCAGATGACGAAAGACAATCCGCACGACAAAATTGCGCCGAGCTTGAGTCATCTCATCATCACGTCGCACGTCACCGACGGCCTGGAGATGCTCGAGAAGGCGGGGCTGCCAAAGCCGATTCGCGACATTTGCGCGACGCACCACGGAACGACCATTTTGTGGTATTTCTACAACAAGGCAAAGGAAGCGGACAAGAACGGCACGGTCAAAATCGACGACTTCCGCTATCCTGGCCCCAAGCCGAAGACTCGGGAAAGTGCAATTGTCATGATCTGCGACGCCGTGGAAGCTGCGGTGCGCAGCATGGCGAAGCCGACTCCCAACCGGGTGGAAGGCGTGATCCGGAAGATCATCCGGGATCGCCTACAGGACGGCCAACTGGACGAGTGCGACCTCACGCTTCAAGATCTGGACGTGATGGTGGGCGCGTTCATGAAGACATTGAAAGGGATCTACCACGCGCGTATTGAGTACCCGGATCCCGATAAAATTCGAAAGGAAGTCACGCGGTGAGTGTAGAGATCATCAGCCATTTGGATGTCCGGACGGACTTGTCCGAGTACCCATACATCGACGAGCAGTTTGTCCACAAGGTCCTGCAAGCTGCGGGCGAGCACCTGCACACTTCGGGAGAAGTATCGGTGTCCTTTGTGTCGGATGCGGAAATTCACGAGTTGAACCGCACCTATCGGGGGGTGGATCGGCCCACGGACGTCCTGTCGTTTGCGTTGCGTGAAGGCGAGGACATCCTCCCGGAACCCGAAGACGGCGCGGAAATGCTCGGCGATATCGTCATCAGCATTCCAACGGCCGTTCGCCAGGCAGAGGAGTACGGGCACAGCGTGGAGCGCGAAGTGGGATTTTTGCTCGTGCACGGATTCTTGCATTTGCTCGGCTATGATCACGAGGACGAGGAATCGGAGCGAGAGATGTTTGGACTGCAGGACGAAGTGCTGGAAAAATTGGGATTGACCCGGGGCGAGGGCTGAGTTGAATGAGGACGTCGCTGCAAAGCCGGCAGCAGTCCCTCGCCCACGCCGTCTTGCGGGCGGTCGATGGCATTTGCCATGCCCTGTGGACTGAACGGAACATGCGCATTCACTTTTTCGTTGCCTACATTGTGCTGTTCTGGGACTTGTGCGTCCGCCCCGGCCTGCTCGAGGTGACGCTCACCGTCGTGGCCTGCTGTCTGGTGATTTCCGCGGAGTTGTTCAACACAGGTCTGGAACGAGCGGTCGATCTCGCTGCCGACCGCCAGTTCCACGAACTGGCAAAACTGGCCAAGGACGCGGCGGCGGGAGCGGTGTGGATGATGTGTTGCGCCGCCCTGGCCGTCGCCTGGTACGTCGCGTGGGTGACGCCGTGGCGGTGGCAGTTTTTCACCCTCGTTCACTGGCCCGGTGCTGCGCTCAGTCTGTTTGCCTTGCTCTGTCTGTCGACCATTGTTGTTTGGTCGCTCATTGGACGGAAATCCTACCGATAAGAAGACACTGTACAGCGTACAGCGATGGGAGGTGCAGTTTTGACTCAACACAATACACAGCCGCAACCGTTCAAGTCGGGCTTTGTCGCAATCATCGGTCGACCGAACGTGGGCAAGTCCACTCTGCTGAACGCATTGGTCGGGCAAAAGGTGGCCATCATGTCCAACCGCCCGCAGACCACGCGGAACCGCATTCGCGGGGTCCTTACGACGGACCAGATGCAAATTGTCTTTATCGATACACCTGGAATCCACAAACCGCGGCACCGCCTCGGCGAGTACATGGTGGAAGCCGCGGAAGCGACGTTTCGGGAAGTGGACGTCATTCTGTTTGTATGTGACGCCACCGAGCCGGACCACGCGGGGGACCACCACGTCTTGGAGAAAATCAAAAATGTGGAAACCCCCGTGTTTCTCGTCATCAACAAGGTCGACGCGGTGCCAAAAGCGGATATCCTGAAAATGATTGCCGACTACACCGCCAGGCGGTCATTTGCCGAGGTCATCCCGGTCTCCGCAAAGGAACACGTCCAGTTGGATGTGCTTGTCGCCTCCGTCCAGCGCTTCCTTCCGGAGGGGCCGAAGTACTATCCGGATGACATGGTGACCGACCACCCCGAACATTTTATTATCGCGGAGACCATTCGAGAAAAGGTACTGCATTTGACGCGGGAGGAAGTTCCCCACTCCGTGATGGTCGAAGTGGAGCAAATGGAGCGGCGTGAGGGCAGCGACGTCCTCTACATTCACGCCATTGTCTACACCGAACGGGACAGTCAAAAAGGTATCCTGATTGGCAAGCGCGGGGCCATGCTGAAGAAAGTGGGACAGTTGGCCCGCGTGGAACTGGAAGCCTTGTTCGGCAACAAGGTGTATCTGGAGCTTTGGGTCAAAGTGAAAAAAGACTGGCGGAATGAGCCGGGCTTGTTGCGCCGTTGGGGATTTGACGAGGCATAAGGTCGTCTTGGTCAGGCGGGTCTGGCAGCTTATTCATAGTATCATCGGTACATGTCGGCGGCACTCTAAGTGTGAGGCACCCTGAGATACCACGCAGCTTAAATGAGACTCTGCTGAGGAGATGATTGGGTTGCGGGAGTTTTCATGGAGATACTTCACACTGACGGGTGACATCGACGCGTATCTGCTGTACAAGAGTCATCAGGAATTAGCTAAGGATTCCGAGGAATTGACAGTAGAAGCGGACAGAAACGACACATCCATGGAGTGACATCAGGGTCCGTTTAGCCTATGGGAGTGGGGTTTTCGGTTGCTGTACAACACTGAAGCCATCGTGGTCCGGAACATTGCCTATGGCGAGACACATGCCATTGTGACACTGCTGACACCCAGTGGCTTGGTTGCTGCTATGGCGAGGGGTGCCAAGAAGCCGCAAAGCCGTTATGCTGCTGGAGTGCAGCAGTGTGTTCAAGGAATTTACACGTTGTATCGACGAGCCGGGATGGGAACGGTTTCACAAGTGGAGGTCGTAAACTCGCGTCGAGCCTTGCGCGAAGATCTCCAAAAGGCGGCATATGCCGCCTATTTTTGTGAGCTTGTACAGGCTGTGGCAGAAGAAGCGCCGCATGGCAGTGAAGCGGTGTACCGCAGCTTCGTCGGCGCCCTCGACCGCTTGGAGAGCGGGCTCGAGGCACCAGCACTGACGGCGCGGGTGTGGGAAGCCAAAGTGTTGCGCTGGCTGGGAGCGAGTCCCGACTGGCTGAAGTGTGTCAAATGCCAGTCGCAATCCGTGCAAACCGGAGCGTACAGCCTGCGCGACGGCGGTTTTTTGTGCGCGGACTGCGCAGAGCGAGCGGTGTCAAGTCCGGCGGAGCGGAACAGCGTCCTGTTTGTCGCCAAGGCGGTTCCGAAAGTGTTAAAGAGTTTCGAAGCCGTGCCGTGGGAGCGGTTAGGCAAAGTTGCGCTTGCCAAGGATACGCTCAACGGCCTGCGCAAAATACTGGAGGTTCAGCTTCGCGACTTTGCCGGACTCTCCTTGAAGTCCAGGGACATCCTGAACCAAATCGACGCAGTGTTAGACCAGAATCAACAGGAAGAATGAAGGGTGCAAACACTGTTCAAATGTTATATACTAATTTCGTGCGTGTGAAAATTAGTATGTCACATATGGGTGGTGGCAGTCATCGAGCTAACCAAGCGCCAGGAACAGATCCTTGAAATTGTCAAGCGCTACGGACCCATTACGGGGGAGAATATCGCAGAACGCCTCTCCCTGACGCGGGCCACGCTGCGCCCGGATCTGTCGATTCTGACGATGGCGGGCTACCTCGAGGCCCGTCCGCGGGTCGGGTATTACTACAGCGGCAAGAAGAACGCGGATCTGTACGGGGAGACCCTGCGGAAATTGAAGGTCAAGGACTATAAGTCCGTACCGGTTGTGATACCCGAGACGGCGTCCGTCTACGACGCGATTGTCCAGATGTTTATGGAGGATGTCGGTACCCTGATTGTCGTTCGGGACGGGTATCTGCAAGGGGTCGTGTCGCGCAAAGACTTGCTGAAGGTGGCCATCGGCGGCGGGGATATCCACAAAATCCCTGTCAATCTTGCGATGACGCGGGTTCCTCACGTGATCACCATCGACATGGACGAATCCCTTTACGAAGCCGCAAGCCTGATGGTGCGCCATGAAATTGACTCGCTGCCAGTTGTCCGGAGCGAACCGCAGGACGGCGGCGAAGCGCGGTTGGAGGTTGTTGGTAGAGTCTCGAAGACAACCATCACGCGGGCGTTCGTGGAACTTGGTCAGTACCGCGAGGTATGACACGGGATTTGACACGGGAGGGAATGCTGTTGAGTACCAAAGTTCCGGTGGTCTACATCGTATCCGACTCGGTGGGCGAAACCGCAGAGTTTGTGGTCCGGGCTGCAGCCAGTCAGTTTGACGGCGGACACGTCGAGTTGCGCCGAGTGTCCCACGTTAATTCGACGTCTGTGTTGGACGAAACCATTCAAAGCGCCAAGGAGGAACAGGCAATTATCGCATACACCATCGTCCTCCCCGAACTGCGGGAACACCTCAACGCAGTCGCCGAGGCGATGGAGGTGCCTGTGGTCGACATCATGGGCCCGATGGTCGACGCGTTGGAACGGTTGGTTGGACAGCCGCCCCATCGCAAAGCTGGGCTGGTGCATCAACTGGACGACGAATACTTTCGCCGAGTGGAAGCGATAGAATTTGCGGTCAAGTACGACGACGGCCGCGATCCGAGGGGGCTGGAGCGAGCAGACATTGTGCTGGTTGGCGTTTCGCGTACTTCCAAGACGCCGCTCAGCATGTATTTGGCTCACCGCAGGCTCCTGGTCGCCAATGTTCCCCTGGTGCCGGAAGTTGCCCCGCCAGACGAACTGTTTCAACTCAGCGACAAGGGGAAAATCGTCGGTCTCACGATTCGCGCGGATAAGCTCAACCTCATTCGCAGAGAGCGGTTAAAGTCGCTCGGCCTGACACCGGACGCGAGTTACGCGAGTTATGAACGAATCCTTCAGGAGCTTGAATACGCGGAGTCGGTCATTCGGCGACTGCGCTGCCCCATCATTGACGTGAGCGACAAGGCGGTCGAGGAGACAGCCGCTATCATTCTTGAGTATGTAACGCGAAGGAGGAGTTAACTTGGCGAAGTGGGTCTATCGCTTTGATGACGAGGAACGCGCGGACAAATACGTCCTCGGCGGCAAGGGAGCAAACCTGGCCGACATGACGCGGGCCGGACTCCCTGTTCCGCCCGGATTTACATTGCCCACATCTCTCTGTCACGTCTATCTGGAAAACGGAAACCGACTGCCGACGGATGCCCTGGAGCAGGTGAAAGAAGCGATCCGCTGGCTGGAACAAAGGACCGGCAAAGTGTTCGGCGGGGCGGACAACCCGCTACTCGTCTCCGTCCGATCCGGTGCGCCCATCTCGATGCCTGGCATGATGGACACCATCTTGAACCTCGGCCTGACGGATGAAACCGTTATCGGGCTTGCGCAAGTCACGCAAAATCCCCGCTTTGCCTATGATTGCTATCGGCGTTTTATTCAGATGTTCGGAGACGTCGTTCTCGGCGTGCCACATCACGATTTTGAAGAGATTCTCGACGCTGCCAAACGCGACTTCGGCGTCGTTGAAGACCCCAGCGTTTCGGCGGAACAGTGGCAGCAGGTTATCGCGGCGTACAAGCAACTGATCCTGGACAAAACAGGCGAGGCGTTTCCGCAGGACCCTGAAGAGCAATTGATCCGGGCGATTGGCGCCGTGTTCAAGTCGTGGCAAAACCAACGAGCAATCATTTACCGTCAAATTCACCGGATTCCGGAGGACCTTGGCACCGCGGTCAATGTGCAAAGCATGGTCTTTGGCAACTTGGGTCCAGATTCCGGGACGGGCGTCGCGTTCACCCGTAACCCATCAACCGGAGAACCGGGCGTGTTTGGCGAATATCTGGTGAACGCCCAGGGCGAAGATGTCGTCGCCGGAATCCGTACGCCGAAGCCCATCGCGCAGCTGGCAAACGACATGCCGGAAGTTTACAAACAATTTGCGGAACTGTGCGAGAAACTTGAAAAGTATTACAAAGATGTCCAAGACATTGAGTTCACAGTTGAGCAGGGTCGGCTTTACATGTTGCAAACCCGAAACGCCAAACGGACTGCTGCGGCGGCTGTGCGCATTGCCGTGGATCTCGCCAACGAAGGGATCATTGACAAGGAGACAGCCGTTCTGCGCGTGGAACCGGAACAGCTAAACCAGCTACTGCATCCCACGCTCGATCCGAACGCGTCCAACGAAGTGTTGGCCAAAGGATTGCCTGCCTCGCCCGGCGTAGCATCCGGGGAGATTGTGTTTGACGCGGACGAAGCCGAGCGCCGCGCCAAACAGGGCCAGAAAGTACTGCTCGTGAGAACCGAGACAACTCCGGAAGACATTCACGGGATTTTGGCCGCGCAAGGCATTTTGACGAGCCGCGGTGGAATGACCAGTCACGCTGCGGTCGTGGCGCGAGGCATGGGAAAACCGTGCGTGTGCGGTTGTGACGCCCTCCGCATCGACGTGAAACAGAAGACGCTGACGGTCGGCGAGCGCGTGCTCCGCGAAGGGGATGTCTTGTCCATCGACGGGGCCACTGGTCGAGTGCTGTTGGGAGAAGTTGCGCGAATCGAACCGACTTTGTCCGACGCGTTCCAGACGTTGCTCGGCTGGGCTGACGAGCTTCGCAGGCTTGAAGTGCGCGCCAACGCCGACAATCCGGAAGATGCGGAGCGCGCTCGAAAGTTTGGCGCGAAGGGAATCGGGCTGTGCCGGACGGAACACATGTTTATGGACCCGCAGCGAGTGCCTATTGTCCAGAAGATGATCTTGGCGACGAGCCGGGAGGAGCGGCTCTCGGCGCTCCGCGAGCTGCTGAATATGCAAGAGGCCGATTTTTACGGCATCTTGCTGGCTATGGACGGTCTTCCGGTGACCATCCGCCTGCTGGATCCGCCGTTGCACGAATTCCTGCCGAATCTCGAAACCCTGATTGCGCGACAGGCTGCGTTGCAAGTGCGACTTGAATACGAACCGAACAGCCAGGCGTTGAAGGATGAACTCGAGAGCGTGCAATCCATCCTCAGCAGAGTTCGCGCGTTGCACGAGCTTAACCCGATGCTGGGACACCGAGGTTGCCGACTTGGCATCACGTTCCCTGAGATTTACGAGATGCAGGTCCGGGCCATCTTCCAGGCTGCCGCACGGCTGGTCAAGAAAGGAAAGTCTCCTCGTCCGGAGGTCATGATCCCGCTCGTCGGCCATTCGGAAGAGCTGAGGAGACTGCGGGAACTGGTTGAGACGGTTGCCCAGGAGGTCTGCCGAGAGGCAGGCGTCGAAGTGCCTTGTGTTGTCGGGACGATGATTGAAGTTCCGCGAGCTGCCTTGACAGCCGGAGACATTGCGAAGGAAGCGCAATTCTTCTCGTTTGGGACCAACGACCTCACGCAGACGACGTTTGGTTTCAGCCGTGACGATGCGGAAGGCAAGTTCTTGCACACCTACGTGTCGGAAGGGATCTTGCCAGAGAACCCGTTCGCTGTGCTGGACGCCGACGGGGTCGGCCAGCTCATAAAGCTGGGCACAGAGAAGGGTAGAAGCGTTCGCCCGGAACTGAAAGTTGGAATCTGCGGTGAACACGGAGGAGATCCACAGTCGATTCACCTGTGCCACCAATTGGGCCTAGACTACGTCAGCTGTTCTCCATTCCGCGTGCCGCTTGCGCGGTTGGCAGCTGCACACGCCGCCATCAAGGCAGAGACTGCCTGAACAAACCACAACGGAAGGTCGGAGCAGAACACGGGCTCCGGCCTTTCATGTTTCTTCCAGTTCATAAGCTACATGAATGCACCATAGACTTGAATGCAGGGGTGTTGGAGGATAAATTTGTCTGTATGGGTCGATACTAGAGGTTGTTTCCAATCGTCCTGTACGCCAGCAATCCTTCGTTTTCGCTGCTTGTCGAAAGCTGGCAGCAGAGAATGAACGATTTTTCGACCAAAGGAGGAAGGAAATTTACTCTTTGTTGTAGAATAAGACACCGAAAACGAAAACGCAACTCACGCGAATGGTACGAGGGCCAACCATCCCAGGACCGAAGCATTGAACCTGGCGGCGCCTAGAAGAAGGTGATGGGATGACGAGGATTCCCGACGAATTTGTCGAGGAATTGCGCAAGGCCGTCGACATTGTCGACGTCATCTCGGACTACGTGCCACTTCGGCGC
>CAZYAH010000017.1:0-15435 GCA_964645595.1 uncultured Alicyclobacillaceae bacterium
GACGTATCTCTTCTCCTTTGCCTCCGCTCCCGGTTCTTCAGCTCCCTTCCCAAGTGTCTGAGTGCACTTCCGACGATATCTGGGATTCCCGCGCGATGAGCGCATGCCTGGAACCCCGCAGGGTTTTTGCAAAAGTTGTCGAATTAGCGCAGAAAGACTGATTCACTGGAGGCCGGTATGCACCCGAAACTTCAAAAGCTCGCAGATTCCCTGGAAATTATCAAGAAAACCTTTCCGGAAGACGTACTGCTCATTGTGGCAGACACTGAGAAAGTGATCCGAATTCTCTCCTTCCATGGCGTCGAGGTCCCGATTTACGACGGCATGCCCCTGTCTGAAATGGCTGGGACGGTGACGGCGAAAGCCGCCGCAACCGGGAGCATGGTCCGGGAGGAGCGGGGGCCGGAGGCGTTCGGATTCTCGTACATCGCCACATCGGTTCCGGTTTTTGACGATGACGGAACGCTGATTGGCGTGCTCAACGCGGCGGTTCAAAACGAACGAGTCTCTTCCATGCGCAATATAGCGGAACAGTTGACCGAACTGGCGGTGGAAATGTCTCGGACGACCGAACAAATTGCCCACGCATCCACCGACGTCGCCACCCGGCTGGGAGATCTTTCGGCGCAGAGCGACGAAATGGCCCAGAGCATTGAAAAGGTAACCTCGGTACTGTCGTTCATTCAGGACATCGCAGCACAGTCCCACTTGTTGGGCTTGAACGCAGCCATTGAAGCCGCACGGGCCGGCGAACACGGCCGCGGATTCGCAGTCGTCGCGGATGAGATTCGGAAGATGGCCGACACAAGCAAGAAGTCTGCGGCGCAAATTCAGCAGGACTTGGAGGCAATGCGCCAAGCCATTTCCAGCTTTCAGGCTGCAATTCAGGAAATCGCGGCGTTTACACAGCAGCACACAGCCAGCGTTCAGGAGTTGAGCGCCAGTTTCCATCAAATCACGGAAACAGCAGCTTCACTGATGAAACACGCTCACATACAGTCCGTACAGGAACGCGAGTAAGTTTACGCTCCCCATCCGCTCGCAGGCCCTGCCGCATGGCAGGGCCTGTTCTCATTCTGCAGTCAGGCACACGGGACACACGCGACACGGTTCCGTTTCCCGAACTTGATACATGCTCACAGATCCTCTCCTGGGCATACGTTACCTCTGAAATCGCCTGAGTGAGGAGAGATGGAGATTGGGCATCGTGACCATGGGACTGTTCGTAGGATTTCTCGTCGGCCTGACCGGAGTGGGAGCAGCATCGTTGCTTACGCCATTCCTAGTCCTCATAGGAATTCACCCAACCATTGCGGTTGGAACAGATCTGGTTTATAACTCCGTCACCAAGCTGTTCGGAACGCTGCAACACTGGCGACAGAGAACCATCAACCTTCGCATTGTCAAATACTTGGCAATGGGCAGTGTTCCCAGCGCAGCGGTCGCCGTTGGGCTCTTGCACCTGCTCCCGCTGCAAGCAGCGACGCAGGAGCAAGTTGTCAAGCACGCGCTCGGCGTCGTGCTCATTCTCGTCGCTATTGCCACACTGATCCGCATTATCCTCGACAAACGCATCCGCCCCAACCGCTGGCAGTTGAAACCGTTGGAAGAAAAGCGCGGGGTAACCATCGCGGTTGGCGCAATGTTCGGCTTCATTGTCGGACTCACGTCCATTGGCTCCGGCTCCCTGTTTGCGGTTGCCCTGCTCTACCTCTTTCGGCTGTCCGGCGCCGAGTTGGTTGGTACGGACATTGCGCACGCGCTCGTTCTGGCCACAGCAGCGGGTATCCTCCACGCCGGCTTGGGCAACGTCGATTACCTGCTCACCGTGCAATTGCTGGCAGGCTCCATTCCGGGTGTCCTGCTCGGCAGTCGGCTCTCCGCCAAAATTCCGTCGAAACCTCTGCGGACCATCATGTCTGTGCTGATACTCGTCAGTGGACTGAAACTCGTCTGATCCCGGCTTCGGCCACAAAAGCACTGGTCAGACAAGCCCAGAGTGTGGTAGTTTGAATATAAATTCAGAATAAAGGATGTCTATACAAATGCACGCAGAAAAAGTGCGAGTGGGCGTCATCGGTGCAAGCGGGTACGCCGGCAGTGAACTCTTGCGGATCCTCAAGCGCCACAGAGGAGTGCACGTTACGTACGTGGCTGGAACTCGCGAAGAAACTTCTGCTCTGCCCGAAACCCATCCCTTCCTGGTCGGATATGACCAACTGCGCATCGAGGAGTACGACTCGATCCGTTGTTCCGAGCTTTGCGACACGGTGTTTGTCGCCCTGCCTTCCGGCGCCTCCGGCAAGGTGGCGCTGGAGTTGTGGGAACGGGGAAAGCGCGTGATTGATCTGTCGGGCGACCTGCGGTTAGCGCAATCGCTATATGAGCCGTGGTACGGAAAACCCGCAGTTGTGGGCAATCCGGCGGACATTGGAGCCGTCTACGGCTTGACCGAATGGAACCGCCCTTCCGTTCGAGAAGCGCGGCTGATTGCCAACCCCGGCTGCTACGCGACTGCGGCGCTGCTGGCACTGCTGCCCGCGGTCAAGGCAGGCATCTGTCAATCGAACGCCCCAATAGTAATTGACGCAAAGTCAGGCGTCTCCGGCGCCGGGCGCAAACCACTGCCGCACACCACACTCGGCGAACTTCACGAGAATTTTTATGCGTACAAGGTCGGAAGCCATCAGCACACGCCAGAGATACAGACGCAGCTCGGGGGCTCGCACCCCGTACTCCTCACCACGCAACTGCTTTCGTGCGTCCGCGGGATTTTCGTCTCAGCCTACCTTGCCTTGGCGAAGCCGTGTTCAACAGACGAAGTCATTTCGCTCTACGCCAGGCAGTACGCTGATGAACCGTTTATCACCGTTCACCCGGCCGGCCAGTACCCTCAGTTGAAGCACGTCCGCGGGTCCAATCGCTGCCATATCGGCCTGCACGTACACGCAGACCAAGGCGTCCTACAAGTCTTGTCCGCCATTGACAATTTGCAAAAAGGCGCAGCAGGGCAGGCCGTGCAAAACTTCAACCTCATGCACGGGTTTGCAGAAACCGAGGGGCTGGACGCAGTTCCCCTGTATCCCTGAACAACAAATTCTCCTGTCGGGAGGAACCGCACTTGAACCACGTCATCGTGTTGAAAGTCGGCGGCTCACTTCAGGGTCGTCATCTCGACGTCGTCGTCCAGTCCGTACAGCAGGCACATCGCCTTGGGTTTCCGGTTGTGGTTGTGCACGGCGGAGGGCCGGCCATCACCGCCGCGCTCGCAGCGCATGGCATTGAGCTCCCGTTTCGGGCCGGGCAGCGGGTGACGCCACCGGAAGCCGTCCACATTGTCGATCACGTTCTTACCCGCGAAGTCAATCCGGCCATCGTCCGCGCCCTGACCCAGGCGGGAATCGAAGCAACCGGTCTATCGGGTGCCTGTGGTATCCTGTACGCGCGCTCCATTTCTGGACTGGAGCGCACTGGTGAAATTGTGCGCGTGGACCCCTATTCGCTTCACGCGGTCCTGCACAACGGCGTTGTGCCCGTGGTCTCGCCCGTCGCGTCCGATGAGACCGGTAACCTCTATAACGTCAACGCGGACCTGGCGGCATCTGCAGTCGCAGTATCCCTCCAGGCCCGCAAGTTTGTGCTGTTCACCGATGTGCCAGGTATCTTCGCAAACTGGAACACCAAGGCCCGTCTTGCTGAGGCAACCGCTGACCAACTCAGGCAACTTCTTCAGGCCAATGTCTTTCACAGCGGCATGATCCCCAAGGTCCAATCGGTCCTTCAGGCGCTGGGTGGGGGCGTCGAACAGGTTTACGTCCTACAGGGCAACGCACCCGAGACCGCCGCGAGGGCAGTCGATCACGAGCTGAACGAACCATGGACGGACCCGCTTGGCACCTACATATCCAACACACTGGAAACAATGTACAACGCTTAAATGTTTTGCTAGTCATTCTACGAAGACCAGGGCCATATATTGTTGAGGGATGACAGGAAAACGTTCCCTCCCCTCCATTACCTACGGATGTGAGTACGGTGGGTAACTCTCATCCATAGGGCATGCCCTGTCTTACGCCACACACGAGCGATACCGCTTTTATGAATCAGGCGCCTCGAAAGTTCGACACTTTGCAGGCTGAACAACACAATTTGCAGGCTGATCAGGACAATTTGTAGCAACGCCACTACGCGTTCCATCGCCACGCGCCTCCCTGCTTGGCTCGAGGCGAGGGCGTTTTCCTGCCATCTACTGAACACTATTCCATAATTCCCGAAAATATTCCCATTTGTTTTCAGTTACATAAAAGAAAGAGACCCGCCGAGGCGGGTCGTGAAAATGTAGATTCATCGTACCTGTTTTCTCGAATTACCGCTCAATTAGTATCCAGGTACCAACAAGATGAACAGCACGAAGATAATCAAGAACACGACTGCCCAACGGGTGAAACCACCAAATACGCCACCATCGTACATTGACCAACACCCCTTTCCTCTCATGTGTTGTTAGGATACGCTGGCCTGACTACATTTGAATAAGCCATATACCGCGCGTCAGAAGCGGATATTACCGAAGGTTCCCGGTTTCGACGGGATGCAGCGCGGCGGCGTAGTACACCATCGCCGTCTCGTCGCAGTGCTGGAATTTGCTGCAATGGACACAATCGGCCCAGATCTTGTGCGGCAGGGTTTCCTTTTGTACTACCTGAAATCCCAGCTTGGCAAAGAATGCTGTCTGGTAAGTGAGCGACAGCACCCGCGCCACGCCGAGTGCTTCGGCTCTCGCCAGTAACGCTTGGACGAGCAGGCGCCCTGCACCCCTACCCTGCACATCCGGTCGAACCACCAGTGAACGGATCTCCGCCAGGTCTTTCCACAACAGGTGCAGGCCCGCAGTTCCGGCAAATTTCCCTTCTTCCTCCGCTACCACAAAACAATGCAGCGTCTGGTACAGCGATTTTTCCGTGCGCGGCAACATCAGCCCCTGATTCGCGAAATAGCCGATCCAGCGATGCATCTCCGGTACATCCACCACTGTGGCCTGTCGAACGACCATGAGTACGCCTCCCCGCGGGCATCCCAATCCAGCTTCCAGAAACTCGTGTGCAGTCTCGCCCGAATGTTTTTCATATTTATACTGCATTTCTGCATTGTTATTCAATATCCAACGTTGTATTGATATACAATCTGTACACGCATAATTGTCCCTATTCTCAATTTTAGTATTGAATAGTATGCATAACACTGTATAATCATACGTAAACTGCAGTGGTTTCTCCGATATCCGACTGGGGAGGGATTCAAGGTGTATGCGTGGCAGCGCGACGTCAGCCCCCTTGGCATAGGCAACGGAATACAGCCGCTCGGCGACGGGTACTTGTCGGTTCGTTTGCAAACAGCCCTGATGGCAGCCCATCAGCGCCTGCGCGGTCGAGATCTGGTGGATTTCTCCGACTACACAACGGAGGACGTGGAGTCCCTGCTCAAACTCGCCGTTCTGCTCAAGGAAGCGCAGAAGGCCAAGTTTCCACACTCGATTTTGACGGGTCAAACCCTGGCGCTCATCTTCGACAAAGCGTCCACGCGGACGCGCATCTCGTTTGAAGTCGGAATGGTTCAGCTCGGCGGCCACGCGCTGTTCATCCCGAGCCAGACTACGCAAATGGGGCGCGGCGAGCCGATTGAAGATACGGCGCGTGTGTTGTCCCGATACGTCGACGGCATCCTCATCCGCACGTTCGCGCACGAAACCGTCCAGAAACTCGCTGAGTACGCGACCGTGCCGGTCATCAACGGTCTCACCGACGACCACCACCCGTGCCAGGTGCTGGCAGATATGCTGACCATCCTCGAACACACCGGGCGCCTGCAGGGTATCACTGTGGCGTACGTCGGGGACGGAAACAACATGGCGCACTCGTGGCTCCAGCTGGCGCCCAAACTCGGAGTCAATATCCGCATCGCATCGCCGCGCGCCTATTTGCCGATGCCCGACATCGTGGAACAAGCCAAGCGGGATGCTGTGCGCAACCACTCGCAAGTGCTCGTCACCACCGACCCGGTGCGCGCCGTGGAGGGTGCGGATGTGGTTTACACCGACGTGTGGGCCAGCATGGGCGACGAAGAAGAGTCGGAATTTCGGAAGATGATCTTCGCGGACTACCAGGTGAACGCCGAGCTCGTGCGGTACGCAAAGCCGGACTACCTGTTCATGCATTGCCTGCCCGCTCACCGCGGTGAAGAAGTGACCGCGGAAATTGTGGACGGAGACCACTCGGTCGTGTTCGACCAGGCAGAAAACCGCTTGCACGCCCAGAAGGCAGTGCTCGCTGCACTGATGGCCGACGCAGGCGCATTCGGGGAGGAGTAAACGTGGCAAAGAAACTCGTGTTAGCGTATTCCGGCGGGCTGGACACTTCCGTGGCCATCGCCTGGTTGAAGGAGCAGTACGGTTACGACGTCGTGGCGATGTGCGTCGATGTCGGAGAAGGAAACGACCTGGACTTTGTTCAGAAGAAGGCGCTGCAGGTCGGCGCAGTCAAGTCCTACCGAATTGACGCAGTGAAGCGGTTTGCCGAGCAGTTCATCCTTCCCGCCCTGCAAGCCAACGCCCTGTACGAAGGAAAGTACCCACTGGCCTCTGCCCTTTCGCGACCCCTGATTTCCCAGCTGCTCGTTGAGGTCGCCGCCCTCGAAGGTGCGGAGGCCGTGGCACACGGGTGCACGGGGAAAGGAAACGACCAGGTCCGCTTTGAGGTTTCCGTCAAGGCGCTGCAGCCGTCGCTCAAGGTCATCGCGCCGGTCCGCGAGTGGAACTGGACGCGCGACGAGGAGATTGAATACGCCAGGCAGCACCAGATCCCGATTCCAGTGACGCTCGACAGCCCGTTCAGCATCGACGCCAACCTGTGGGGGCGGGCCATCGAGTGCGGCGTTCTCGAAGACCCCTGGGCCGAAGCTCCGGACGAGGCGTTCGAGTGGACGCAAAACCCAGAGAATGCGCCGGAAGACCCGGAGTACGTCGAAATCTCCTTTGAGGAAGGCGTCCCTGTGGCGCTGAACGGAGAAGTCCTGCAACTGCACGAACTGATTCACCGTCTCAACCGGATTGGCGGATTGCACGGCATTGGCCGGATTGATCACGTTGAAAACCGCCTCGTCGGCATCAAGTCGCGCGAAGTGTACGAGTCGCCCGCTGCCGTGCTGCTCATCCACGCGCACCGGGAGCTCGAGTGTCTGACGCTGCCGCGCGAGGTCGCGCAGTACAAGGCGAACGTGGAGCTTGAGTACAGTCGACTCATCTACAACGGTCTCTGGTTCTCTCCGCTGAAAAAAGCGTTCGACGCGTTCATCCGCGAGACGCAGACGTCCGTGAAGGGAGACGTCCGGATCAAACTGTTCAAGGGAAGCTTCCAGGTGGTCGGGCGCAAATCCCCGTACTCTCTGTACCGGCACGACCTGGCGACCTACTCCGCGGGCGACGCGTTCCACCACGCAGACGCGGTCGGCTTCATCTCCCTCTGGGGCCTGCCGACCACTGTGTACGCAGGTGTCCACCAACCGAACGCCACAGAATCCGCGCAAGGTTCTCCCGTCTCGATGTCGGTGATTGACTCCACATCGAAGGCGGTCGATCCCGCTGAGCAGGTGGCGCAATGAAGCTGTGGGGCGGCCGGTTCACCGAGTCAACGAACAAATTGGTCGAAACATACACCGCGTCCATTGCGTTTGACCAGCGGCTGGCCATGGTCGACATCCTCGGCAGCATCGCCCACGCCAGGATGTTGGGAGATACGGGGATTATTTCCCGTGAGCACGCGGAGCAGCTGGTTGCTGGACTGCAATCCCTGTTGGCGGACGTTGAGGCCGGCCGGGTGGAGTTTCGAATGGAAGACGAGGACATCCACATGAATGTGGAGCGTCTGTTGTACGAGCGGATTGGCCCGGTGGCGGGGCACCTCCACACCGGTCGCAGCCGGAACGACCAAGTGGCGCTCGACATGCACCTATATGTCAAGCAGGCGCTTGCGGAACTGGACGATGCGGTCGGCCAGCTGCAATCGGCTTTGGTTCAGGTTGCAGAAGCCCATCTCGACGTCATCATCCCCGGCTACACGCACCTGCAGCGCGCGCAGCCCGTCTTGCTCGCCCACCATCTGCTCGCGTACTTTTGGATGTTTGAGCGGGATCGGAGCAGATTGTTCGACGCGGCAAGGCGAACCGACATGATGCCGCTCGGGGCCGGCGCGCTGGCCGGCGCCGCGTTTCCCGTGAACCGCGAGCAAGTGGCGGCAGAACTCGGCTTCTCGCAGCTTTACGAAAACTCGCTGGACGCCGTATCTGACCGCGACTACCTGGTCGAGTTTCTGGCGGTGTGCAGCCTGATTATGGTGCACCTGTCCCGCCTGGCGGAAGAGTTGATCCTCTGGAGCAGCACCGAGTTCGGTTTCGTGGAACTGGCCGACGCGTACTGCACCGGATCGAGCATGATGCCGCAGAAGAAAAATCCGGACGTCGCGGAACTGGTACGCGGCAAGAGCGGGCGCGTCTTCGGCCATCTGGTGGGCTTGCTGACGGTGCTGAAGGGACTGCCGCTGGCCTACAACAAGGACTTGCAGGAAGACAAGGAAGGCGTGTTCGACACGTTTGATACGCTGATGCCAGCGCTGCGTCTCTTCGCCGGCATGATTCAGACGATGAAGGTGCAGAGAGATCGAATTGCCGTAGCGCTGGCAGCAGACTTTTCGAACGCCACCGATGTCGCGGACTACCTGGTGCGGAAGGGACTGCCGTTTCGCGAGGCGCACGCGGTAGTCGGCAAGCTTGTCCTGTATGCCATCGAACGGGGGAAGACGCTGGGTGAACTGTCGCTTGAGGAGTATTGCATGCACAGTCCGCTCTTCACAGACGACATCCACACGGCCATCGCTCTGGAAACAGTGGTCAACCGCCGCACGGTGCGCGGCGGGACCGCCCGGTCTGCCGTAGAACAGCAACTGTCGCTGGCGAAACAGGCAATGGCCGCTCGTCCGTCGGCGGCATTCGGCAGCTCGAACTGCGTCCAGGTCCAGACGCCGTCGGCGGAAGCCGAGGAACGCTAGAACCGGGACATCAGTTGGTGGGGGACGTCGGAAAACACGGCGTCCACTCCCCACCGCGCCAGGCGGCAGAACGTTATGTTGTCATTGACGGTAAACACATTCACGACAAGTCCGTTTGCATGTGCCTCCACAACTGTCCTTTCGTCGAGTGCGCGCACGCTGGGGTGTAACGCCTCAGCGTGCAAATGTCTGGCGTAACGGTGCGGATCATCCAGTCGTTCCATGTAGAGGATGCCCGTTCGCGCGTCTGGGTGGGCCTGTTTCATTCTCTCCAGGTACCCGTGGTGAAAGGAGGAAAAGAGGGTTCGGCGTTGCAGCCCGTATGCGCATACCTGCTGCCACAACCGTTCCTCGATGCCAGGGTAAACCGTGGTTCCCGCCTTGATCTCGATGTTGATGTCCACCGCATTCGGATGCGCCCTCAGCAATTCGAGAACTTCCCGCAAACTGGGGATCTGTGTGTTTCGAAATTGCGGGTGAAACCAGCTCCCGGCATCCAGTGCCTTGAGTTCTTGAAGCGTATGGTCAACCACGTGGCCAAATCCGTTCGTGGTGCGGTCCAACGTGCTGTCGTGGATGACGACCAGCTCCCCGTCCTTGGTCATGTGAACGTCAAACTCCACTCCCTCAACCCCCAGGTCGAGCGCAGCCTGAAAGGCAGGCAGCGTGTTCTCCGGGTACTTTCCCGAGAATCCTCGATGTGCCCATACTTTCGGTCTTCTTTTTGGCAGCAACAAAGGCAATCCCCTCGATTAAACGTACTGATGGTCTTTAAAAAGGTGAAAGAGCCTCCCGCGCAGGGAAGCTCAATACATCGAGATCAGGGTATGCGACAAACTCAATCCTTGTCATTCCCGCGTACCTCTGCTGTATGTCACCCAGGTCGGAGCCGCAGAAAACGGGAAGCCCCCCATCATTTCCATGCTCCAGGGATCCGTTGAGTCAATTTCCGCGCGAATCTTCTCATACCCTTTCTGCTTCGCATATTCCAGTTGGCGGAGGGTCATCGCCAAGACCAGTTTCCGGTGGTTCGGTTCATGATCCGTGGCTACGCCGCGCCAGCCAAACACCAAACTCGAGCGTTCATTGTGGCGGTGGAGCAACGCGACGGCCACCAGCTTATCTCCCTGAATGGCCACAACACTGCCTTCCGCCAATAGGTCTGTAAACACAATCCGCTCCCACTCCTCGGCAGAGAGTTCTGCCGGGGGATTGATGGCGTGCGTCGCCTGATATATGTCGGCGCAGAGGTTGGCAACTTCTCGCGGGCCGCAGTTCTTGGCCACCGCGTCGCTCAGCGGGATGATGCGGTACCCTTCCTTCTCAAGCAGCCCTTCGAGTTGTCGGTATTCATTCCAGTCAATGCTGTCGACCGATAAAGTGGGCATCCAGGTTCGTCGAACTTCCTCGAACCCCTCCTGCCGCAACAGGTGAATGCCCCGAAAGGACTGCTCCCAGAGCGAAGTCTGCATCGGCAGCCTGTGAACGTTCAGCGCTTCAATTTCGCGAAACAGCGCTCGCCCAATGCCGTGCCGCTGATACATTGGATGCACGTGAATGCCGAAGTAGTACGCGTTCGGATGAAAAGAGTTCTTCCACGCCGAAGCGACGCCCACAATTTGCTGGCAACATTCTGCAATCATGGTGAATGCAGCAGGCATCCGGTTGAACACCCGGCCGTCGCCAAAGCGGTAATAGCTCAGCGCGACCTCGTCTTCGCCCCAGATTTTTTGCAGCAGGGCCCGAATGGCGGATGCGTCATTCGGTTCAAACGGCCGAATCGAAATGTCCAGTGCTGCCATACTTCGCTCCACTCGTTCCAGGTTCAATTTAAGTCCAACATCCCCATGTTACACAAAAACGACAGGCGCCTCCAGCGAGACACCTGTCATCCGCGAAAATCCGAAGTCAATTTGTTTCGTTACGCGCGCGCCGGTTTTACAGTCGCCTGCTTGCGGACGGCCTGGCGATTTGGCTCCGGCAGCGTCTGCAGACACACGTAACACACCAGCGAAAAGATAAACGTGACGAGCGACACGTGAATCAAAAATGCCAACAAACTCAACTGCGTGTAAATCAACAGCGCGCCGCTCAGCGCCTGAAGCCCGCTCAGGATGAGCGCTGTTCTGGTTGCCTTGAACAACTCGGGCCGATCCGCTCGCATCCTGTAAGCCTTTACCGTCATCCACGCGAGCAGCAACACCAGGCCAAGGGCAATCAAGCGGTGCACGACGTCAATTACAAACGCGCTCTGCGCGTGTGCGTAGGTTTCCGTCGGAAACGGCCAGCCCTGCATCCGTCCGCCCGCCCCCGAACTCGCGACGTACGCTCCGAAGTAAATGGCGATGAACACGTACGCCAGCGCAAACCAGGACCACTTCGCAAAGGTCGGATCCGGAAGCTTGGTACGAAGCGGCACCAACTTTTCCGGCCCGCCGGCCTCATCAATCTGTTTGATAATGCCGGTCACCAACAGGACACCCGCAAACGACACGAGGGCAATTCCCATGTGTGTCGCCGTGACTGCGGGCGGGTTCACAAACAGGACGGCCATGGCGCCCAACGCTGCTTCGAAGAAGACGAAGACAATGGCGACGCCGAGGAGAACCTTGACCTCAATCCACTTGCCGTACCGGCGCCAGGCCAGCACAGCCAGCGTAAAGAGCATCACCATAAACACAAACACAATCGCGCGGTGAGTAAACTCGATGACCGCACTCTGTTGCCAGTGCGGCGGCAGAATTCCGCCTTCACTAAACGGCCAGCTTCTGCCCATGCCCAGCGACGAGTTGGTTTGCGTGTCGACAAATCCCATGGTGTTGACGCAAAACAGGAGAATCCACGTTGCCAGGGACAGCCAGTACACTTTGCTCTTGCGCCCCGTATGTGTTTGATTTGTCATCTGCTTTCACCTCCATCGCTGGTCTATAGTACAGCGTCTGCGACCATCAGGAAAAACATCACCGGCACGTAGAGGAGGGACGACAGAAATGTGCGTTTCACCCACACTGAACGGTCGTCCGGCTCCCACAGCATCATCAGGTTCACAATCAGGAAGAGGCCGCCGACGAACAGCGTCCCCACAAGGTAGATCACGCCCACGGTGCCCGTAAAGTAGATTGCAATTGCCGCAATCCACAGCACCACCGCGTACCAGACGCACTGCACTTTCGTCGTCCGGGCACCGCGCACCACAGGCATCATTGGAATGCCTGCCCGCCGATAATCCTCGTTTTTCAACAGTGCGAGTGCCCAAAAGTGCGGCGGCGTCCAGAGAAAGATCACAGCGAACATCAGAACAGCTGCGAGACTCAGGTGACCCGTGACCGCGGACCACCCCATGAGCGGTGGAATGGCACCCGCTGCGCCGCCAATGACGATGTTCTGCGGCGTCGAGCGTTTGAGCCACATGGTGTACACCACGGCGTAGTAGACGTACCCGGCAGCCGACAACAGCGCTGTCAAACCGTTGAGGAAGTACCAGCAAACAGCGACCGACAAGATGCCAAGCGTAATTCCGAACCACAGCGCGGCGTTCGGTGAAACCATCCCGGACGGGATGGGACGGTTCATTGTCCGCTTCATCAGCTTGTCGACGTCCCGGTCATACCACATGTTGATGGCAGCCGAGCCGCCAGAAGATAGCGCCACTCCTAGAATCAGCGCCACTGTCACCCGCAAGCTGGGCAGCCCACGCTGTGCCACAATTGCTGCACAGTACGCCATGAGCACCATAAACGCTGTGATGCGCGGTTTCGTCAGAGCCAGGTACGCTCGAATCACTGCCCACGTTGAGCTGTCCACTGTTGACTTCACTGCGAGTGATCCCTGTCGTGCGACGGACATCAGTCGCACCTCCTCCCGACTGTGCGCCTATACGTTGACTACTGTGTGCAAGAACGAAAACTTCGGGTTATTGCACTTGATAATTGAACGACATAATCCAAATCGAACAACCTACGAACACGACGGTGAAGAAGAACCCAATGCCGAGAAGCACCGTCTGATACGCCGGGCTGCTGCCGTCTCCCTGCGTAAAGTGCATAAACAGGAACAACTGAACGAAGATCTGCAGAACTGCGCAGAACAGGATACCGATGACAAGCGGCGACGGCGCGAGCACGTGACCCAGCACGAGCCACAGCGGGATAATTGTGAGCACCAGCGACAGCACAAAACCAATCACGTACTGCCAGGGGAAGGACGAATGATGTTGCGCAGTGGACGTATGCTGTTGACCCGCCATCTCACATCACCCCCATGAGGTAGACAATCGTGAACAGGAACACCCACACCACGTCGAGGAAGTGCCAGTACATGTTGACGATGAACACCTTGCGCGCGGTGACAGGCGTAAGCCCGCGTTGGCAAAGCTGGATGATGATGCCCGCCATCCACAGGATACCCAAAGAGACGTGGCAACCGTGCGTTCCAACCAGCGTGAAGAAGCTCGACAGGAAGGCGCTGCGCTGCATCGTAGCACCGTCCATGGCCATGTGGATAAACTCCTTCACTTCGAGGCCGACGAACGCGAGGCCGAGCAACAAGGTGACAATCAACCAGCCAACCACCCGGTTCCGTTGGCCGCGGTGCATCTCAAACGTCGCCAAGCCACCCGTGAAACTGCTCGTCAACAGGATAAACGTCTCGGCGACAAAGGTAGGAATGTCAAACAGTTCTTTGCCAGTCGGTCCCCCGTCGACGTGCGTGCGCAGCACGAGGAACGTGGCAAACAGACATGCAAACAGGATCAAGTCCGTCGCGAGGAATACCCAGAAGCCCAAGATCTTCAGGGCGCCGTCCTCAGTCTGGTACTCCAGCGGCCGGTCCGGGTAGTCCACGTGAACGTGGCCCCCGTGACCGTGATGTGACTCTGCCTTATTGTGGACGAGCGTGGTCATCCTTGCAACCTCCCCAGCGCCGATTCCGTATGGACGACTTCATCCACTGGAATGTAGTAGTCAGAATCGTACTCAAACGACCTGCGGTACATGCAGTAAGCAAGGCCCAACCCGCCAATCACATCGAACAGGACGACGCCGAATACCAGCCCGAGGCCGATGATGAAGAACGAGACCGCCAGGATGAACGGACGACCGGAGTTCTTCGGCATGTGAATCGGCTTGATTTCGTCCTTGGCCGGGAGAAACACCTTTTTATCAATTTCTCCCTGCTTCGCCAGCCACCATGCATCGCGACCCTCGATGACCGGAATCGTGGCGAAGTTGTAGTGCGGCACCGGCGACGGCAGCGACCACTCGAGCGTGCGGCCATCCCACGGATCGCCCGTCAGATCGCGCTCGCCGTACTTGATGCTGTAGACAATCTGCCAAACGATGAACAGGAACCCAATACCCATCAAGTATGCGCCGATGGTAGAGACGAGGTTCCACGTGGTCCAGCCAGTCTCCGCCGGATACGTGTAAATGCGCCGCGTCATACCCATGAAACCGAGCGCGTACTGCGGCAGGAAGCATACGTAGAAACCGATGTTAAAGAACCAGAACGCCCATTTGCCGAGCCGTTCGTCCAGCAGGAATCCGAACATTTTCGGCCACCAGTAGTACATGCCGGCAATCATTCCGAAGACGGTACCGCCAATCAGCACCTGGTGGAAGTGGGCAATTAGAAAGTAGCTGTTGTGATACTGATAGTCCGCCGGAGCTACAGCCAGCATGACGCCCGTCGCGCCGCCGATGGCAAAGCACGGAATGAACGCGACAGCCCACATCATCGGCAACGTCATACGGATGCGGCCTCGGTACATCGTGAACAGCCAGTTGAACACTTTCACGCCGGTCGGAACCGCGATGACCATCGTCGCAATGGCGAAGAACGTATTGACGTCTGCGCCGGCTCCCATGGTGAAGAAGTGGTGCACCCACGTGAGGAACCCGACGATGCTGATTGCAATCATGGCAAACACCATGGAGGTGTAACCAAATGTCGCCTTGCGCGAGAATGTAGCGATAACTTCAGAAAATACGCCGAAGGCAGGCAGAATGACGATGTACACTTCCGGGTGACCCCAGATCCAGAACAGGTTGACGAACATCATGGGGTTACCGCCGTGCAGTATCGTAAAGAAGTGCGCACCGAGCACCCGGTCAATCAACAGCAGCGCAAGCGCAACCGTCAGCGCCGGGAACGCAAAGAGAATCAGGATACAAGCGGCGAGAACAGACCAGGTGAACAGCGGCATCCGGCTCAGGGTCATGCCAGGAGCGCGCATTTTCAAAATGGTCACGAGGAAGTTGATGCCCGTCGCGATACTGCCGATACCGGAAATCTGCAACGCCATCAGGTAGTAGTTTTCACCAGGCCCGTTGCTGAAGCC
>CAZYAH010000018.1:0-15322 GCA_964645595.1 uncultured Alicyclobacillaceae bacterium
CATCATTTTCGAGCGCCGGCGAACCGGCACGTCGGCGAAGTTAAATTTGTGCGAAAGAATGGTGGCGCCGAAAACTCACGTCGAGAGAAGAGCTCCTAGTTGCCCAGTGTCAATTTCCTCAAGGTTATGAAAGGCCGCTTCAAGCAAATTCGCTCGCTCGCGTCCGACACTGGGATCCGCTAAACGATGGAATTTGGAAACAATCTCTTCGTCAGTTAGTGGCACGGAGGGATGCCCCTTGGCGTAAGTCTGGGTTCGACTCAGTACCTGTCCACTTCGTAAATGCCAGCGGATGACTGTGTGGTCCCGCGCTTCGAGTCCCATGTCATCAATTGCCGTGTTTCGTGTCACATTAGTAATAGACAGGATGCCCTGCACATCCTCAGCAAGCACGCGGGCCGCAGTAAACTGTTCGAGGAATGCGTTCCCGTCGATGAGCGCAACCGCCGCACAGTACGCAACACTCATCAGCGCCGCTGGGACATCTAGAACCTTGAAGCCGGCTCCATAGTCATAATTGGAGCTCCCCACCTCAATCTCGATCTTTTCGATATCTGAGTGTTTTACACTTGGATTGTCGGCGCGAATGCGAAGGGTGGCGTCAATCGCCACGTGGTTTGGCCTACTTGAGACGTACGGTTTAAGCTCAACTTTGGCGGTTTCGTAATCGGCGCCGAGCGCTGACGTAAGCAGTGCGAGGTCGGCGTCGTCAGTAAAGGCTGCACAGAAGCCTCCTACCTCTCTCTCGAGTATGTCGTCTACACCGTAGCATCCCTTACTTACAAGGGATACGGCCGACATGCCGGCGAACGTACCGTGGGCCAGACACAGGCGCTTGACGGGCGTTGGACTGTAAAGACCGGATGCCTGACATGCAGCCACATTCATCACCTGACATATCTCACTCGCGCCGTAGCCACGCAGTTTGGCCGCAGTAATGCCAGCTGCGAATGCGCCCCCGATACCGGCTGGATAAAAACCGCGAGCCAACGAGCCTCGGCCAACCGTTTTGCCGACCCGTAGCCCAACCTCATACCCCGCAAATATTGCCGTCAAAAGGGCCTTGCCGCTGACACTCCCCATTTCGTCCGCAGTTGCCAGCCCGGAAGGTAGTGTCGCTGACGCGGGATGCATGAAACTAGCAATGCGTCGGTCGTCGAGCTCAAAGGCATGCGTTGCTGAAGTGTTCGCGAAGGCCGCAAAGGGGGCAGCGAAACGGTCAGGACTATTCCAAACTCCGCTCTTGCCCCGAGCCGCAATTTCATCAATGTGTAAGCGCGTTAGAGCCGCCCACGGCATTCTGAAGCCATATAAAGCCGCGCCAACAGCATCGAGCAAATGCAATCTAAGCCGATGGCGAACTGACGGCGGGATGTCATCGAACTGAAGATTGGCTGCGTATGTAGCGAGTTCCTGCGTAGCACCCATTGGGCATACCTCAATCAGTCATTTAATTGGTTTACTGCGGCATAAATTCATACGACCAAACGCTTTTCCATTCCTGCCGCGAGCCGCGTAAGGGGGAAGCAAATAACGAAAAAGAAGATCAGGACCGCCGTAAAGATCGGCACTGCATGCGGATCGCCCAAGTCAAATGTGAGGCGTTGGACTGACCGATTGCCCGCTTCTAGAATATCCAGCGTACCGATAGCGGCCGCGAGAGTTGTGTTCTGAATCGCGTGAGCAATGAAACTCACGAGCGGCGGCAGCATTCGCCGCGCCGCTTGGGGAACGACTACAAAAACGGATAATTGAAAAGTGCTAAGCCCGATCGCCCGCGCCGCATCGTGCTGCGATGCCGGAATGGATTGAACAGCCCCGCGGACAATCTCCGCTATGTTCGCGCTTCCCCATAGTGCAAGGCCAACGATCGTCGCCGCCATCGCATTCAAATGTATGTTCAGCGTTGGGAGCGCAAAAAAGACGAAAAACAATATGAGGATCGCGGGTAAGCCGCGCCACACCTCAACGTAGGCTCTTACGAGTATTCGCACCACTCGATTGGAAAAGACGCTAAGGGAGCCTAAGACCAGCCCAATAGCTAGACTCGCACTTACGCTAGCGAAACATAGAATCACTGTGACCCAAGCCCCTTGCAAGAGGTAGCTGGCAACGGACCCTATCCAGGTTGGAACACTGATCATGACGGGAGGGCCAGACGCCGTTCAATGAAATGCATAATCGCGGACAGCGCCCAAATGACAACAAGGTACATCGCGCCCGTCACCGCAAATATCTCGTAGACGCGAAAGGTCAAAGCTACGAGACTCGTGGAGCGCTGCGTTAGCTCGGGTAGACCAATCACGACCATCAGTGACGAGCCCTTTACTGTCGAGATGCATGTGTTCGTAACCGATGGCAGCGCGATGCGTATGCCATTCGGAATAATGATGTAGTAGAGGGTCTGGGCTCGTCCAAGCCCGAGCGACCGCGCTGCATCTACATAGCGAGCAGAGACGGCGTCGAAGCCAGCACGGAAGTTTTCTATATTGTATGCGGCGCCCCACAAAATGAGACTTATTACAGAAACGGTAAAGCTCGACAGCAGCACGCCGAGCCCGGGAAGTGCAAAATACAAAAAGAAGATTTGGACGAGGTGGGGAGTGTTGCGGATGAGCTCCACCCATCCGACAAAAAGCTGGCTCGCTATTGGCACGCGTTGTGATCTAGCCGCGGCCCCACACACTCCAATTAAAACAGATCCAGCGATGCCTATCGCACTGATAAGAAGGGTCAGGCGCAAACCTTCCAAGAGCGCAGGTAGATGGACACGCACTACGTCTAGATCGAAGTCGTATCCACTCACGGAATGGCCCGTCCTCGCCGAAGCATAATCAGCGGATGCTGACAGCGTCTGTGACTGACCAAGTAACGGCAGCTAGGGTGACACTCCGTCTCAATGGAACCGCCGGACCCGCTGAAAGAATTGCCGCGTACGGTCTTGCTTCGGATCCGATAGCATGTCTGCAGGGAGGCCCTCTTCGACAACAACTCCACCAGATATGAAGACCATGCGGTCTCCAATTTCGCACGCGAACTGCATCTCGTGAGTCACAATTACCATAGTGACGCCGGTAAGCGCGATTTCTTCAATCGTATCTAACACTTCGCCAGCGAGCTCCGGATCAAGTGCGGATGTCACTTCATCGAAAAGCATAATTTCTGGCTTCATCATCATCGCCCGAACGATGGCAACGCGTTGCTGCTGACCACCAGAAAGCTGATGCGGATACTTGTCGGTCTTATCCATTAGGCCAACACGTGCGAGAAGTTCGTGGGCGCGCTCTATCGCCTGGCTGGGCGGCTCCTTGAGCACAAGCCGCGGAGCGAGTATTAAGTTGTCAATGACCTTCAGGTGCGGAAATAAATCGAACTGCTGAAACACCATCCCTATCCGCCGTCGTACTGTATTCGCACTGGTGCCTTTACTGGTTATGACGGCACCTTCTAAAACGATACGGCCGCGATCGATAGGAAGGAGCAGATTGATACAGCGTAGAAGGGTGCTTTTGCCGCCACCGCTTGGTCCTATGATTACAACCTTTTCTCCGCGACCTATCGTTAGGTTTATGCCAGCCAACACAGACAGTGGCCCAAAATTCTTGTGCACATCTTCTAGGACCATAGCGGCCCCACTTTGGCCGGCACCACTACTCATCATCGCGCAATCTCATTCCTACGGTGATCAAATTGTCCCGTCAACTTGTATTAGGTAAGGGCAGTACTGCTCGTCGCGTCGGTGCTTTTATATGGGCTGCCGGATGCCAAAGAATGAAGTTAAAGTTTCAAACTTTCTCGAGCCATTCGAAACACGCAAATTAGCTCCGCAGAAGAGCGGCTAGGGGCACTTCAATATGTCTGCCGACGCTAAATAGTTGATAGATTGCCCAGGGCGCGGGACGGACTTGATAAACAATTGGCGTAGCTCGTCGCTCTCATACAGAGTCTGAAAATTCTTCCAAAACAGATCTTCCGCTTGCATTTTGTCTATCGCGGCATCGAGCCACGCCGACAGCTCGCTCTCGTCTTTGGATGTGGCCATACCCCATATTGCTGAGTATGCAAAGCCAGAGACCGTAAGAGTCTTATCCTTTTCCGCTATGTTTGCCAGAACAGATCCATCGGTCGCCCAAGCATCAGCTCTTCCTTGACGCACCGCCGTAACAGACTGACTTGATGTGTCGTACTCGACTGTCTGCACTTCTGGCAGGCATTTCTTAAACCATGTGCCGACCGGTGATCCCTTCTCGTGCACTACTGTCTTACCCTTTAAGTCCGTAACTCTATCAATGCCCGAACCCTTCTTTACCAGCGTCCTTACATCGGAGGAGAAGTACGGCTTTGAGAACTTAATTACCTTTGCGCGATCATCGTTATATCCAAGCGTCGCAATGATGATGTCGATGCGATTGGTCGTCAGGTAGGGAATGCGGTCCGCGCTCTTGACACACTCCAAGTCGAGTGCGTCTGGCTTTCCAAAGGCATACGTAGCCAACTGGTGCGCTATATCGACTTCGTACCCGGTTGGTGTTCCCGACGCTCCAATGTATCCAAACGGTGGTGAGTCGCATTTCACACCCACCCGTAGGCGGCCACGCGATTGGATAGATGCGGGCAACTTGGCAACGATGACCGTAGTTGACGCAGGTGGGTTGGTCTGCTTGGGCTGGACATTACCTTTATCACACCCCGCGATCGCTATTACGACCAACCAAGCAGTTAGCATTCTGTATGTCATCTCGACTCCTCTATGTCTGATAGCTGTTAATCCTTAAGCGATGCTGGCACGGGCGGCGCGTGCATTGTCTATAACGTGCCGCCAAAATCCTCAGGTGAGCGTGTGCATGTCCCTGCCCTCCAACCAAACTTTTAGTTCAGTGAGAGGTCGCGAGCAGCGCGTCAAGAAGGTTCGGTTTTGATGCACACGCCCTCGCTGCCCTCTACACTAATAGTGGTTCCATACGGGGCGCTCTTTCCGATGAGCTCTGCGAGCGCTTCCTGCTCTTCTGAGACCGCCCTCAAGACGGTCTCATTAACGTCGTTGTGGCGAACGAACTGAAATGCGATACGCCGCACGCTCGATCCAGACAGACCGACGCGGGCTAGCATGCCGATCCAATCGCCGTGTTGGATCCCGGCGTGACCGGAATGAAACGAAAAGCTGCCCAAACCATAGTAGATCGGCTTGCCACGATAGATCTCTATAGCTAAAGGCGGGTGGGGGCCGTGGCCGACTACGACGTCGGCACCTGTATCGATCGCAGCATGTGCTATCTCGGTCATATACTCCAGCACGTCCCTGTCCAAACCCCAGTGACAGGATGCGATCAGCACGTCGCACTGAGTACGTAACGAAGCTATATCAGCAGTGAATCGGCCGAGGTGCTCTGAATCCGCCCACGTCACAACGACTGGCGGAACCCCGGGCCGGTTGAATGCTGGCACGTTGGGACGCACCTTATGAATAGGCACTTGATATGCTGTATGTCCTTTAATAACCGCTACTCCCACAGCCCCCGCGCCTGCCTCGTGGTTGGTTGGCCAATAGACGGACGTACGTTGCAAGATGCCGTAACGCAACCCACCGCGCTCCAAAATCACGGGCCTATAGGCCTCCTCGGCGTTATTTCCACTGCCGCAGTGGAGGATGCCTAGTTCGTCGAGCCGACAATTCGAGGACTGTATTGCAGCATCCCCATAGTTCACATTATTTGCATTTCCTACAACGATAATTCCCGCATCCCGCAGCGCTCGTCCCGCCGACGGTAAGGCCCAAAACCCTTCGTTCTCACCTGAGTGAGCATTCGGCGGGTCGTACAGGCAGCACTCCAAATTTCCGAAAACCAGATCTGCGTCCCGCAAAGTAGAACTCACCAATCTGAAGGGAACACAGGGATCGGTGACGTTCATTAAATTGATGTCACCAGTACAGAGCAACGTGGATTTCACGAACCTTTGCGTGGATGTCTTGTTGATTTCAGACATCGCAATCAAGTTCGCTTCTCATGGGTTCAAAATACCAAGAAACTCTCGGAGCCATCAAGACCAGTGCGACTAAATGATCTTGCACTCCAAATTTCGTTCCTAATTAGCTGCGTCATCGAGTTTTAAACTAGTTGACAGAAATGTCGATGTCAAACGACATTTTGGGTTCAAATCGTTTACTTATTCGAATGCTAAAAATTGGTTGAGCAGGGGTCCGCCGGGGGATGCACCCGTGCCGCTACATTCATGCTTCGTCAGCGCCTGAGTTCGCTTCGTACGGTTTAATAAAGAGGATTGAAGGCTGGAAACTGCGCGCCATACAATTACTATTCGAGCGCTAATTTTTCACTAGCAAACACGGCAGTTGCGCTTGCCAAATTAATTTAGATGCTTCGCGTGCGTCCGCCATCGACGTTGATGGCGCAGCCACTGATTAGTCTTGCACGCGCAGAAGCGAGGAATACGGCTAGCGAGGCAATGTCTTCGGTCTCGATAACTTTGCCGAGCGGGACTTCCGCCAGAAGCACCTTTATCGCCTGCTCCTCGGAAAGATCCTGGTCCTTCATAGTCATTTGCACCAACTCGTCCCAGCGCCGCGTCTTTGTTGAGCCAGGGCAAATAGCATTTACAGTAATTCCGAATGGACCAAATTCGTTCGCGAACACTTTCGTCGCGGAGAGCGTGCCAAAGTTGATTGGCCCAGCCATCGCGGAGAACGGCTCAGGCTCGCGCCCGCGCGTGCCTGACAGATTGATGATCCGGGCTTGATTCGACTTTTTCAAATGGGGCAGTGTTTCGCGCGTCATGCGAATAAGCCCTAACGGCTTCACGGCAAAACAAGGCTCCCAGGCCTCATCCGGAATGTCGTTAACCCGACCGCGATATGCACCTCCAGCGCAGTTCACCAAGATGTCCACGGCGCCAAGCCTACTGGCGGCTTCGTCAACAGCGTGCTTAATTAATTTAGGCTGCTCGAAGTCCAGCTTCATCGTGACCACGCGCAGCTGGGGTCTGCGCGAAAGAATTTCGTTCGCAACTTCACCACAGCGCTTCTCGTCTCGTCCGAAGAAGGCCAAGTTGACGCCTTCGTCGGCCAAGGCAAATGCGATGCTTTTGCCTATTCCCCGACTTGCTCCCGTTATGAAAGCGCTGCGGTCTTTCAGTCCCAATTCCATGACTTCTTCTCCCGTCACAATTCAAAGCTCAGACTCAGGCCGCATTTCGGACGACGCCACGCTGCAGCCATTGGGCAATAACGTCCTTCGAGTAGCCGGCCTCGCACAAAATAATTTCGGTGTGTTCTCCTAACGTGGGCGCCGGGGTATGTGTCTCGCGACTTGTTTTTGACCAGTCACTTGGTACTCGCATTTGTAATAGGTCGCCTTCAGTAGGATGGGAAATTTTCTCGAAGAATCCGATGGAATTGAGGTGCGGGTCCTCGAGCAATGATTCGGGGGTGTGCATAGGCATTGCTGGAATATCGACCTGCTCTAACAGCGCGAGCCATTCTGCAGTGGTCTTGGTCAATAATTGCTCGGACACCAGCTTGTAGAGCTCGTCGATATGTTCGGTGCGTTTGCCAATGTCGCTGAATCGTCGTTCGGCGGCAAAGGCAGTCCCTTTTCCGATGAGGTTGAAGAATCCCTGCCAGTGGGCGTCCGTGTAAACCACCACGCATATATAGCCGTCCTTAGTGGCATACGGCCGGCGATCCTTTGCGAGCAATCTCGCGTATCCCATATCGCCGTAAGGCGGAGCAAAGGTCCGACCACCGAGGTGATCCCCCATGACAAGTTGCACCATCGTCTCGAACATCGGCACTTCTATGCATTGGCCCTCACCTGTCTTGCTGCGGTAATAAAGCGCTGCGAGCACGGCGTTCGCTACGCTCATTCCGGTAACTCGGTCGGCAATTACCGTCGGGGCGTAGCGCGGAACCTCTGCGCCCGCACGTACGCCCAGTGCTGGGATGCCCGAGAGACCCTGAATTAAGTCGTCATAGGCAGGCCTACCTCCATACCGGCCTTGGCTGCCGAATCCTGTTGCCCCAACATAAATAACCTCGGCGTTCACCTGTATTACGTCCTCGTAACGTAAACCTAACCGTGCCATGGCTTGAGGCCGCATATTGAATGTGAATACGTCAGCCTTTGTCAAAAGCTCCAGAAGAATGTCGCGGCCCTCGCGCTGTTTCAGGTCAATAACAATGCTGCGCTTGTTGCGATTTGCGTGCAGGTATAGCGCACCCATTCCAGAGTGCCTCATTGGCCCCACTCTGCGCATGCTGTCGCCTTCCAGCGCTTCGACTTTGACCACGTCGGCTCCTAAATCGCCGAGGATCTGCGTGGCAAACGGGCCCATCATCACGGTGCTCATGTCGATGATGCGAACGCCCGCCAGTGGGCCGCTCATGTTTTAACTCGTTTGCGTGGGCCTGGTGCCGGTACTGCGTTACTAGTAGAGGTCATCGGCCTTCATAGATTGCTTTTCTTTTTTCTGCAAAGGCCTTACGACCCTCTTTGCGATCGTTTGTGTCGCGCAGGATTCCCCAACCTGTTTCTGTCATCTTCAACGCCTCGCTCAACCGCATGTTCGCGCTGTCTTTCGCAAGCGTCTTAATCATTTGCACTGCCAAGGGACCGTTCTTGGCAATCTGGTCTGCAAGCTCTTGCGCTCGCAAAGGCAGATCGTTCGGCGCATACAGGTCGCTCACAAGACCGATTTCGGCCGCGCGCTGCGAATCGATATGCTCGCCCGTAAGTAACATCTTCATGGCGACGGCGCTCGGTATCGCGCGCAATAAATACTGGATGCCGCCTGCCGCCGGAATGCTAGCGACTCTGGCCTCTGGCAGACCGAATCGCGCTGTTGAAGACGCGACGCGAAGGTCGCACTGCAAAGCGAGCTCAAGTCCGCCGCCGAGACAGTAACCATTCACAGCCGCGATCATTGGCTTCGAGATATCTAGATCAGACAAGTCAAAGAGGCGCGCATAGTGGCCCATGCGCGATGATCGTTCGATCGAAAGGAAACAAGTTTCGGCAAAGTTTGTCTCCGGCGGCGAAGTGCCCTTGAGATCAGCACCAACGCAGAATGATTTTTCCCCTGCCCCCGTTAGGATGATTGCGCGGACGTCGACGTCGTCGCGAGCCTCCTGTAAGCAATGGCGAAGTGCCAGTAAATCCTCGACGTCAAGGGCATTGAGCGCCTCCTGCCGATCCAGCGTAATCTGCGCAACGTATCCAGTGGTTTTTGTTCTTACCGACATATCTAAGTTCTCATGGTTGCCGCGCCGCGCATTACAGACTGGGTCCCGACAAAGAGCGCCCACCACATACATATAAGACTTGTCCAGTGATATAAGACGCGTCCTTGCTCGCGAAAAACGCGACAGCCTGCGCAACATCGGCACATGTTCCAATACGTCGAGCAGGAACAGATTGCCTAAGCCTTTCTTGAACACTCGCGTCGTACCCCCGCATTAAAGCGGTGTCGATAATGCCGGGCGCTACAGCATTGACCGTTATTCCTTCCTTTGCGAGTTCAATTGCGAGACTCCGAGTGAGGCTCACCACGCCCCCCTTGGATGCTGAATAGTTAGCTTGTCCAAATCCGCCCAGCCATGCGCGGGAGGAGATGTTCACAATGCGACCGTTCTGTCGCTCAATCATGCCCGGGACAACAGCGCGGCAACAAAGATACTGTGACTTCAAATTCACTTCGATTATGTCGTCCCAATCCTTCTCTTCCATGTTGATTAAACGTTTGTCGCGCGTAATTCCTGCGTTGTTGACGAGTATGTCCGCGTTACCGACATCGTCCGCTAGAGCCGACACGGCCGCCTCGATTTGCTCACGTTTGGTCACATCCACCGGATACACATGGCACTTAACGTCCGCCTGGTGCAGAGTGTTAGCGGCAACTACTAGCGCGGGCTCATTCACATCAAACAAGGCAATCGTGGCACCTCTGGCGCCAAGCGCGCTTGCAATGCCAAATCCAATTCCGCACGCCCCACCAGTAACGATTGCCAACTGGTCACGCATTGTGTGCAACCCTACTTTGTTTACCACCGTAGCGTCATCCTATGTGCCGAGCACATGGACTGACGCAGCGGCATGATCCACCCCTGCAAACCCGCCGCCGGTACAGTGCGCTAGACCGATGCGCGCTCCTTCGACCTGGCGATCGGAAGCCCGGCCTTGCAGCTGCCAAACGATCTCTATCAGCTGCGCCACCCCGGTCGCTCCAAGTGGATGGCCCTTTGCAAGCAGTCCGCCGCTTGGGTTTACGGGTTGTTTGCCACCTAGCGCTGTTGTGCCGTTAGCAATTAAGGACGGTCCCGCCCCGCGCTCGCACAGCCCGAGAGCCTCGTAATACAGCAGCTCCGCAATCGTGAATGCATCGTGCAATTCTATGACGTTGAGATCTGCCGGGCCGATGCCGGCCTGCTGATATGCAAGCCGCGCGGTACGCGCAGTAATCTCAGCTTCGAGAATATCCGGAAGACCCTCCTCCCGCCTGCCCGCTTGGATGACTGACGAGAGAACGCGAACGTGAGGTCTCCGCTTCGGAAGTCTAGTAGAGAGAACGAGTGCAGCAGCACCATCAACAGAAGATGGGCAACACTGGTAAAGCGTCAACGGATCAGCCACCATGCGCGATGCCATGACCTCTTCCAGCGAAACCTCTTTCCGCGCTTGCGCGTAGGGGTTGCGAGCGCCATGGCGGCGGTTCTTAACGGCAATTTTGCCGAGCTCATTGGGCGACAGTTGGTGCTCGTGCAAGTAGCGGGTCGCGCGCATTGCGTACACGGCAGGTAGGACCATTCCTTGTGTCGCGTACAGCTCTGTCTTGTAGTCATTGCGCTGCAGGGGAATCGTGCCGCCACCTAACTTCGTTAACTGCTCTACTCCAAATACAAGGATCGTGTCGTATTGTTTGGCACGCAGCGCGTGTGAGGCCAGATGCACTGCGGTGCCACCGCTCGCACAAGCGTTTTCGACGTTATAGACGGCAGCCGTGGTAAGGCCAAGATCGCGCAGTAGCACTTGACCGAGCACCATCCCGCCGTAAACGTTGCTGCAGTAGAAGGCCTCAATGTCGCAAGGCTCTAACTCCGCGTCCGCTATCGCGTTGAGCACGGCCTGCTGTGCAAGATCCTGCATCGACAACTGGTCGTGTCGCGTAAACCGCGTCATCGCTACACCGACAACGTATAAATTTGGGTTGCCCGTATCAAACGCCATGCGACGGCGAGAAGACATAGCCTAACGAGCCGTCGGGCTGAGTTTCCAACTCGATTCGCACCGAATCCCCAATTCGAACCCGTCCGGAACTGCTGCTTTTGAGCCGGCCAAAAACTCTGACACCCTCGGGAAAATCGGCATAGATGAGCGTGACGGGCGGCTTCTCCGCTCTAACGCTCGCGTAGATCGTCGTGTGGCTGTAAAGGATAGCCTCGGAAGCGAGGCGCACAACCTCAAACCTGTCGGCTTGCGGAGAAGACCGAGGAACGGGCGGGAAAAAATAAAGTCCCGTCTCCTTCTCAAGAGATGCTAGCAATCTAGCAACGCCGCTTTCAGTGACAAATGGGCACTCAGGGTCAGACATCGGAAATTATCTTAGTTGGCTAAGCGCGCTAGCTCAAACGACATTTCCGAGAGGCGATTGTTGACGATTTGTAAACGAAGAGACTAGTATCAGACTCGAAATGAAGCTGCCGCCACTGGGGCCAGTCCGCGCCTTCGAAGCCGCCGGTCGTTTGTTGAGCGTTCGCAAAGCAGCGCGCGAGCTCTATGTGACCCCCGCCGCTGTGAGCCGTCAAATCAAGGTGCTGGAAAGTTATCTTGCAGTCAGGCTGTTTCACAGGGGTCATCGCGCAGTCGCCCTCACCCCCATTGGCAAGCAATATCTCTCTGATATCTCGCCGCACTTTACGGGCATCTGCGTGGCAACGCGGAGAATCGTTGGAGCGAGGAGCCGTCGAGTACTCAAGATTCGTGCTTACACCACGTTTGCGATGCGCTGGCTCATTCCGCGCCTGTCGTCATTCCACAGCAGCCATCCCGATATAGACGTGCAATTAACGACGTCCGTGGAATGGGTGGATTTCGAGCGAGAAGACATCGATGCCGCGATTCGTCTAGGCCAAGGGGACTGGCCAAAGGTGCACGCGGATCGGTTGGTGCCCAATCAATTGTTGCCCGTCTGCAGTCCTTCCTTAGTTCAGCGAAACGGGCCTTTTGACAGCCCGGAGAACCTGGCTCGAGAAACGCTCCTGCATACTCTTGCGCGCGCTGACGACTGGGCCAACTGGTTGGATGCAGTTGGTGCGAACGAAATAGACGCTTATGGTGGACTCCAATATGAGAGTTCCGTGCTGTCGTATCAGGCTGCGATCGAAGGTCACGGCTTTGCAATGGCGCAAAAAGTTCTTGTAGAGAGTGATTTGGCGGAAGGCAGGTTGGTTGCCCCGTTCGAGTTTTGTTTGGAGATGGGGGCTAACACTTATTATTTAGTATTTCCGATCAACAAAGTCGAGTCTCCGGAACTCACGGTTTTTCGCGACTGGTTGCAGAATGCTTGCGCCGCCGGAGAGAAAGCGAACGCCGTGTCATCTAACAATACGCAAGCACAAAAGCAGCCAATGATTCGGACTATCAACCGGATCCGAATCCCGTTTCAGCGTGCCAGATGAGCGTAATGGCTCTCCCTAACGCTGCTGCCAATGCGGAGGCTGAGCGCAACGACCTTGAGGTCGGCACCCTACGCGCGAAGTAAGCGGTGTGTCTCGCGGCAGCGCACACTCGATCCGTTTGGAAATGGGTGCTGCAGCACAGGCGGTACACCCTTTGCTGGTGGCCGAGTCAAACGTTTCGGACTGCGTTCCTACACGAACGCAGGCTGGATGTACGAAACAACGGCGGAAAACTGGCGATGCTTGCACGTGCACTTTAAAGAAGCCCATAAACGGAGGGGACTTGCCTCCCGTTAGGACGCAGTACAAGGTCGTTTTCAAAAACCAGACTTTCGCACTCGATGTCCGCTCTGACCCATTGCGGACATTTGGCGTCGCTCTAAGGCGGACGCCGGCGTTAACGTGCAGACCGGCACGTTCTTTGGGGATTCGTGAGGGGAAGATCGGGGAACGCTGGGACCTACTGCAGGTGATGCTGAGCCATCAAAGCATACGAACAACATGTTCTAGCGTCGTCGCTGAGATCAAACGATTTCTTCAGCGCCGTAAGCTTGGCGACTACGCCCGCAAACGCTGCATACGCGATTGAGTCGTCGTCCCTACTGCGTGCACCCGCCTCGGCATCAGGCAACCGAGGACATCCGGCGCGGAGGAAGGCTGTCGCACTCTATTATTCCCAGTACGGCCGTTCCGACTGTATGGTTGCTCAGCGTACTTGCGGTTATTGACAATTTGTTCCGCTCTCGGTGGAGAGTGCAGGAACCGAACCGGCCTCTTGCGCTAGATGCAGCCGGTGCGCATGTGACGACTTGTCCCCTGGCGTTACCACTGGCGTTACCACGCCTATAGTCTCGATGTTGTCGACGTCGCTGCAGTAAGCGCCGACAAGGCTTACTCCTTGTTCTGCGCCCCCGCTGCCGGGTCGAACGGTAGGTTCTGCAGGTTTGAGGTCGAATGGGATGTCGGTGTCATTCGATGAGTCTTTAATAACATCTCCGCCAGCAAGCTCTGGACCGCTTTCGTATCGTAGTTCTTCGGCAGCGGACTGATCTCGTCCCCCTCCAGATTCCGCGTGTTCTGCAGCGATCCGATCTTTGTTTTCATCGACGCACTTTCGGAACGCGGTGGTTGCGTAATCGGTTGCTTCCTCTTCTTCATCTGCTAATCCTCAGGCGCCGGACGACTTCTGGATAACCGAGCGAATAGAGGAAAGGGCAGGACAGAGCTCCGGGTACCAGAGCGTGGGACACAGAATCGACGGCATCGTCTTCAGCATTGACGCCTTGATCATTGGCAGTTGCGAGGGCTCCACGACGTACCCGCGCTTCGATAGATTCCGTAACCGCAGCTCGACGCACAGTTCTCTTGCCTCTTGCAGCTGCGTCTGAAATACCCCGGGCCGCCCGGAATGAAGCTCCGACAGCACGTGTGGTGGCAGCACCTTTGATTGCGAGCTCTGCTTCACAAAGTTCTCCGGTTAGAAGGTCTATCTGCATTACCCAGCGGCTCATGACGGCCACACTTGGTTGCTGGTCCAAGCAGGCCTCAGTGCGGACGAGGCAAGCCCCAGACCGATGTCATACGTCAGAGCGACACCTCGCTCCAAGGACGCCTGCCAGTTGGTCGCTTCATTCACTGTCGATAGCGTACGGAGCCAATCGACTCGAACAACAGCAGAAGCAGGTCTAAAGACTTGTTAGACGCCAGTCAAGCGCCGCTGGTCGGAACTAGCGTGGCGCGTCGAAGGGCCGGTTTGCGGCCTACATCAACGTCACAGTGGAATTTCTGCGAACACAGGAAAGTACCGATACAAGGTTCGGTATTTAAGGACTTGATCGTCCGCCAGCGCAAGCCCCGCGGTTCTAACGTTGACGAGAAAGCTTTGATCGTTTGCCGGCCCCGGAATGCATTCATCCAGCATCAGCTTTTCCTTGATCGTCACCGGTACGAGATCAAGTGACCGGTAGACAGGCTGGCCGGTGCCCGCGGATAGTAAAACCTGGCGACGCAAAGACTCGATCCAGAGATCCTTGTTCTTTTCGGTCGTGATCACGCCACCTACAGTAACCATCTCCGCACCGTCGCGATGGCATAGCTTGACGAGCGGCAAGAATAAGAGCGCATCACCGTCTTCAGCGGCACGTGCCGAGTGAGCAACGCGATGCTGCATATATGTGGAGAGTGCCTCGCAAAGAAACTCCGGGAACTCCTCACTGGCTAGATCGAAGTGGGAACCAGCACTGTTAGCGCCCCTCTCGAACCGAGCGGGAATCGACGATGTGCCGAGGAAGCCTTCTATTACACCTAACGAAGTTTGTGAGCGTGTGCGCGTGGTCAGGCCAAGTGTCTTTACACGATACGTGTCCCATCTGGCATTTAACGTCATTACCAGCATTGACTCGGCCAGAATCGAGCTCAGCAGATAGTCTATGTCCGCAACGACGGCGCTATCGAGATGACCGTCGTAATCCATCCAAGCAATCACGGGCTTTCCCCAGCGACTAGGTGGCAACCTTGCCAGCACATCGCCGGTGTCTCCCGCTTCTACCTCGATACACGCGTACGGCTTGTTAAACAACGCTCTTTCAGGAGCTGCGCGCTCGATGGAAACAAGGTCGTTGATGTGGAGAAGGCGGT
>CAZYAH010000019.1:0-15160 GCA_964645595.1 uncultured Alicyclobacillaceae bacterium
AGGTGGAGAGAATCGCCAAGGACAAAGTACGGATCTTCATTAGTTACGACGACCTCGAAGAACGCGGCATAGATCGGGATGAAATTTGGCAAAACGGTCGCAAGGTCCAGGAACTTTTCTGGGACATAATGGAGACTGCGTATGAAGAAGTTGGCTTTGAGATTGAAGGCCCCATCTCGGTCGAGGCCTTCACCATGCCGACAGAGGGCGTAGTGGTCATTGTAACGAGGGTACCGAGTCTCCCTGCGAAATCTGCGGATACCGAGGACGATGATGACGCCAGCGTTGAATTCAATATGACCTTCTATTCTACCTTTGTTTTTCGGTTTGGAGACTTTGAAGACGTGATTCGCGCCGCCCATGCCTTGTACCCGTGTGATATTCAGGCCTGGCTGTACCGATATCAGGACGCTTATCATTTGTATATCGACGAAGACTCCATTCGCGACGTCGTCTATGACGGGGTATGGGCAATACTGCAAGAGTACGGAGAGTACTCGAATGTGACGAAGGCCGTACTGGACGAGTACGGTGAGGTCATTATTGAAAGAAACGCTGTGGAGAAGATTGCATCCCAGTTTCCGTTGCTGTGAAGTGACGGAACTGTTAAAGCCAACGGTTCGCAAACAATTCTCCCGCCTGGACAACAGTGCGGGAGTTTTTGTTTGCATATGAAGTCATCGAAACCAATTGAGGCACGACATCATGAGTGCTGCAATCGCCGTCGCCATCAGCGGTCCGACAGGCATGCCCCCAAATAAGACAATTCCTGCCACGCTCCCAATGACAACACAAATGAGCAAGGACGGGTACGCCTGAAGCAGGTGCAGGCCTTTCGCATTGATCATCGTGGCAATGATTCCGGCAGCTATGGTAACCAGCCCGAGCGGGCTGAAAATGGTCTTCATCATGTCTCTGGCGTCGATTCGCCCACTGGCCAGTGGAACGAGGATTGATACCATCAGAAACAATAATCCCAGCTCCAGGCTCCTTCTCTCCAACATCGGGAAAAATCGGCTGAAGCTGAGCATTCTCAGGACCAGAAGTAGGCTGGCCGCGACGGAAACGATGCTGACGCGTCCAACCACTCCGACGATGATAAAAATAATGAGGAGAATATCGGGGGTCAACAACGCCTTGTTCCTCCCACCTTCTTGTCCTCATTATTACTATTCTTCGCATTTTACCCTGATGAACACTTTTCACGTGCGCGCTTTGTGGCGAGCGGGGATTTTGACCACTGGCACGTTGCCGCGGTTCGGATCTGGCTTTGATTGTTCCGGGTGAACAAATACCAGGACAAGGACGCCACAGAGGGCGGCCAGTACAGCGACCGTCAAGAACATTGCGGACGTCGATATCCCAAGCAACCAAGTGAAAACGGGCGGGCCAAACGCCACACCGAGAAAGCGGACACTGCCGTAAAAACTCGTCACAATGCCGCGGTTTTCTTTTGTCACCGCGGACGTAATTAACATATTCAGACTCGGCAGGATGAGCCCCGTTCCCACAGCTCCTACTGACATGAGGCCGACGAGCAACCACGCGTTCTTGGCGAGCCACATGGCGGACAATACGCTCGCGCACAAGCTGCAAAATCCCGCCACAAGGAGCCATTTCATCAATGTCTTCCGCTTCTTGATGACTGCGCCAGTAATATAGGAGGTTATGCTGAGCACGAGCAGCGGGATGGCCAAAACGAGACCCTTCACCACTCCGTCCATGTTGTACTTCGATTCCAGCAGGTCCGAGAGGTAGAAGAGGACTCCGAACAGGGTAAACAGTGCGGTTGCGCCGCTCAGGTACGCAACGCTCAACCAACGCCCTTCGCGTTTTCCAATCTTTGCAAGGCTGCCAAGGTACTCCCTTACACTTTGCTTTTCCGCAGTCGACTTCCGCTTCTCGGGTACGAGCCACCACAGCGCTGCGGCGATTGGAAGACAGAGAACTGGGAAAATAAAAAACACTGCATACCAGACAATCAGTGCGACAGCAGCGCCGAGGATGGGACTAATTACTTTGCCGAACGCATTGCCAGCTTCGTTGACCCCTAATGCCTTGCTTCGAAGTTCTCCGGAGAAGAGATCACCGAGAAATGCCATGGCGATGGGGGCTGTACCCGACGCACCAATCCCCTGTACAACCCGACCCAAAAGTACAACCGGATAGGGATTTTCCATCCACCACGATGCCAACCCGGCAATCACTCCGCCGATGCCAAAAAGCAGAATGGACGGAACAATGACCCACTTTCGTCCGATGCGGTCGGAGAGAAATCCTGCAATCGGAATGATGATTCCAGCTGGAACGGAAAAGAGCGTAATGAGCAAACTGATCTGAAATTTGGAGACGTGCATTTTTGTCTGCATTGTCGGCATCGCGGGAATCAGAACCGAGTTGCCGAGAACCATGAGCAAAGGCACAAGACTGAGGATCAGAATGACTACCCAAGGGGATTGTTTTTTCACACCGCATGGCCTCCTTGTGTTGTTCGGACAACGCATTCCCGGGACAGATGGCACGTAGCCTTGGTGTGGTCAGTTTGCCACGGTTGAGCCGGCACTAGTCAAAAGAATTCCTTTGCGCACCTTTGAACGACGGTTGGCAAAGATGTATACTGGTGACGGTTTATAAACCTGTCGGGCAAAGGTGGTTTCGAAATCATGACAAGCAGTCAGAGCAGCGTTCCAGTGCAAGCGCAATCAGAAGATGAGAATCTGGACGTTCTGACAAGCACCCAGGAAATTATTTACGAGGCCTTATCTCGTCTCGGATATGACGAAGCCATGTATGAGTTATTGAAGGAACCGATCCGCGTGTTGACCGTCCGTTTTCCTGTGAAAATGGACGATGGATCTGTGCAAGTATTCACGGGCTACCGAGCCCAGCATAACGACGCGGTCGGACCAACCAAAGGCGGTATCCGACTGCATCCAGATGTCACAGAAGATGAAATCCGCGCGCTGTCCATCTGGATGTCGATTAAGTGTGGCATTGCAAATTTGCCGTACGGCGGCGGAAAAGGCGGGATTACATGCGATCCCCGCACCATGTCGTTCTCCGAAATTGAACGACTGAGCCGAGCCTATGTCCGAGCCATCAGTCAAATTGTCGGACCGACGAAAGACATCCCTGCTCCGGACGTGTTCAGCAACTCGCAGAACATGGCCTGGATGTTCGACGAGTATTCTCACATCCGGGAATTCGATTCGCCAAGTTTTATCACGGGAAAACCGGTTGTTCTCGGTGGGAGCAAAGGGCGTGACAGCGCTACAGCCCGGGGCGTTGCCATTTGCATTCAAGAAGCGGCAAAAGTGAAGAACATATCACTAACTGGAGCGCGGGTCATTGTTCAGGGGTTCGGAAATGCAGGAAGTTATCTGGCAAAGTTCATGCACGACTCCGGCGCCAAAGTAATTGGAATTTCCGACGCATACGGCGCCTTGTACGATGAACGCGGACTCAACATTCCCGAACTCTTGGAGCAACGCGACTCCTTTGGCACTGTGACCAAGTTGTTCAGCAACACGATTACAAACAAAGAGCTGCTGGAACGCGAATGCGACATTTTGGTTCCCGCGGCGATTGAGAATCAAATTACGAAAGAGAATGCAGACAAGATCAAGGCGAAGGTCATTGTGGAAGCCGCCAATGGTCCGACGACGCGGGCGGCAACGAAAATTCTTTCCGACAAGGGCGTCTTGATTGTGCCTGACGTACTGGGGAACTCTGGTGGCGTCATTGTCTCCTACTTCGAGTGGGTGCAAAACAACCAAGGCTACTATTGGACCGCTGAGGAAGTTGACGCGCGGCTCGTCCGATTGATGCGGAACAGTTTCTACACTGTGTACGAAGCCGCGAACAAATACGGGGTTGATATGCGACTGGCTGCGTATATGGTCGGTGTCAAGAGAATGGCCGAAGCGGCAAGGTGGCGTGGTTGGGTTTGACATGAATGACACCATGCAGGACTTTTGTCACCTCTGACGAATGTTTTAGCGGGTGCTGGAAAGTTTATCAACCATCAGCACCGACCATACTGGAACGTATTTAACAGATTAGGGGGTACTCGATATATGCGGTCGGAGCCATTTGCGTCAGAGGGAGTGAGAGACGACATGGTTTTGCCGAATCAACGTGTCAAAGTACACATTAGGTGTCGCAAGTGTGGGGAATCCTTTATACTTCGTGGCGTTCGTGACCAGCGTGGACATATTGAAACAGGCTTCAAACGATGCCTGTGTGACAACGAGGAAGACTTCGACATCGAACCGTTGCACTGAGGGATTCACCGCGGAGAGTGTCGGTTGTCAGTGCGATTTCGAATATGCCTGTCCAGTGGACAGGCATATTTCTTTTTTTCCAAGGAACAATACCCCATGTCGTGACTTTCGATCCGGTGGGAGGAGTTACGTTCTCATGAAGAGACGGAAGTGGGTACGTTTTTTTGCGAGCTTGAGCGCAGTGTGGATGTTGGTGTTTTCTGGAATACAAACTTACCCAGTTGTTCAGACCGCGCAGGCCTTTACGGCCCGTAAACTGGTTTACGGCAGCCAGGGCGACGACGTCTACGAACTACAAAACCGCCTTGGTTTTATAGGGTACTACCGCGGCAAAATTGACGGCATATTTGGCTGGAAAACCTATTGGGCGGTGAGAAACTTTCAGTATCAGTTCGGCCTGAAGGTGACCGGCGTGGTCGACATGAAGACGAAGATCAAGCTTGTGCAAGCGTCTGCCGGTTGGAAGTACAAAAGGCCCGGAGGAACCAGGCACCATCGTGCCGGGGGCGGTGGTGCGTCGTATGTTCCAAACGTCCAGGGACTAAGCCAGTCGGATTTGCGCTTGATGCAGCACGTGGTGTACGGGGAAGCGCGAGGAGAACCGTATCAAGGGGAAGTCGCAATCGCTGCAGTAATTCTCAACCGCCTGCGCGATCCACGCTTTCCGCACACTGTACCCGGCATTGTGTACCAACCAGGCGCGTTCACGGCCGTAGACGACGGTCAAATCAATCTGCAGCCTGACGATACGGCAATGCGGGCCGTACTTGACGCCGTACACGGATGGGATCCCACACACGGAGCTGTGTATTACTTCAACCCTGCGACTGCCACCAGCGCTTGGATGTGGTCGCGACCGCAGGTCGTCCAAATTGGCAAGCACATTTTCTGCATGTGACAAGGGGGGATTTCGGTGTTGCACAGGACAACGTGGGTTGCCATCCCGATTGTAGGTCTGGTACTGGCGGGCAGCGGTCTCGGCTGGTGGGGCTACGACCAATACCAGCAACGAAAGGCGCTTGTCGTGGATACGGAAAACCAGTACAACTCATCCTTCCACGCACTCGTGGATACCGTGCACCGGCTGCAGCAAGAGCTGGGGAAATCGATGATTTCTGGAGACAAGGATGCCTTTCAAACGCACTTGCGCGACATCTGGAGATTGAGCTACGCGGCGCAAAATGATATCGGTCGACTTCCCTTTGAACTGATGCCGATGCACCATACACAACAGTTTCTTGGCGCCATCAGCCATCAGACGGAACAGTGGATGGAGGATGGTGTGAGTCCAGCGGATCGTCACGTGCATCAAAAGCTCCAGCAGATGTACCAGGAGGCAGGGAAGGTGAGCTCCGGGCTGGCCGCGATGCAGAGCCAAGCGTTTGCGAATCAACTGCACTGGCAACTGGTCAATCGGGCGCTGCGCAACCATGAACGGGACAACCAGGTCGTGGACGGATTTCGCAAGATAGACACAGCGGCCAGCGCGTTCGTGGAATCAGAGGATACTCCATCGACGTTGCGCCGCGGCAAGACGTGGGCGATGGTGAAGGAAAAAGACATCAACGAGGAGCAGGCGAAACAGGTGGTCCGAAAATTCCTGCACTTGGCGCCGGACACCAGCCTGACGGTGACACGAACCAAGTCGGGAGCTTATCGTCCGGAGTACATTGTGTCGGGAACCATCCCGGATGGAGACTTGACCGCATATGTCAGCCAGGACGGCGGACACGTTTTGTCCTTCGACGTCAAGCACACCAGGGGGCCTGGAGAATTCGATTTTGCGGAAGCCCAGGACAAGGCCAATGCGTGGCTGGCGGCTAGAGGCTTTTCGACGATGGAGCTCGTTCAATCCAGCCAGTACGACAGCATTGGGTATTTCATCTTCGCGCCGAAACGGGCAGACGGATCCATCGTCATCAGTCAGGGAACTGCCGTAAAAGTCGCCTTGGACAACGGGGATGTCATCGGATTTGACGCGAACAATTACTACTACTACCCGGTCAAGGATGTTCCCGCTCGCAAGTACACCGAGGCGCAACTTCGGCAGAAACTCAATCCTGCGTTCGAGGTAGGGATGGCACGCCGGGTCCTGGTACTCGACGACCATCGCCGTTACCAGCCTGCCGTCGCATTCTACGGCACTGCGAACGGTGAGACGTTCTGCGTCTATATGAACGCGAACACTGGAAAGGAATTGAAGATTGAGCAGTTGACGTGACAAGCCGCCACCGCCCTTGGCGCGTCCTATGTGATCCTTGCGCCGCGTGCTACATTTATAATGGAGCATGAAGTGTAGCAAGGGCGGTGGTATGAATGCGTATTGGACAACAAGTGCGAGTGAAATTGTCGCAATCAGCGAACGATTACTATCTTTCGCGACTTGTAGACCAGACGCCGGAGGCGTACTTCCTTGATATCCCGTTGCACCACTCGGAACGTCACGCACCCAACATTCAACCGAATTCTATGGTTTGGGTCGAATATCAGGGATTGGACGGCGCGGTGTGCCGGTTTGCCTCGACGTATGTGGAATTGGATCGGATTCCGAACTTGGTTTGGAAAATCCAGAGACCCAATCCCAAGGACGTGTATCGGGAACAACGCCGAGAATACGTCCGGGTTCCGTCGGATCTTCTCGTGCGACTCGAGTACACGGTCGATGGCCAGTCGAAGCAGGAGGAGGTGCACTCCCGCGACATCAGCGGAGGAGGAATCGCGCTCTACTTGCCTCGTCACGTGATCTTGCGGCCTGGGATGGTCGTCGACACAAAGTTCACGTTACCAACTGGAGACTTTCCGGTACATGTTCAGTCGGTTGTCACTCGCGTGTCCGACCGCAATGAACGCGGCATTGCCATTGGTTCATTGCAGTTCGTCAATCTCAAGGAGTCGGTGCGGCAACGGATTATTCAGTACACCTTTTGGCGGCAACGAACGATGTTGTGACGACGCAGCGTAACCACCTCTGGAGTGGACATGTCGGAGCCACGTCGAGCATATGCTCTTAAAGAGGTGGTTAGCCGTGAACGAGCAACAGGACCACTTGTGGAGAAAGCTGGTGGACCGGATTGATGGTTGGCTCGTTCCTGTCGCGGCGGGATTTCTGAGCGTGCTCGTCGCCGCACAGGTGGTCACATCGATTCCCGCCGTGCGCCGCCACGTGGACAGCGTTGCTGGCCGATTTGTCGAAATGCCGAAGGACATTGTCCCGGCCAGCGTGGACCGCCAAGAGGCGCAGGTATTCTTGTACATATCGCCAACGGGAGACCACAGCGACGTACAAGTGCAGGTCGACGGTCGAACCGTTGGTTCCATGGCAGAGCCGAAACTCGGCATTGCCGTTCGGGAAGGCGACGTCATCTCGGTGGTGAACAACGGTCCGGGAATGGTGGCCATTTCCGTGGATCACGACAACCCGAATCTGTTGCTGCCGGCGCCAGGTCAAACGGTTTACGTGGACCCAGGAGAAACAGCTTCACTTCCGTCTGCACGATTCGCCAAATGAACGATTCTTGCAGTGGCACTTTTGCTGTGTTACTATGAAATCGTACTTGAGGTCGCAATGCCGCTTTCACCAATGTCTATGTTCATTCGTAATTTTCTTACACTCGAGTTCCAGGAATCGTTTTGAAGGCGGGCAAGGGTGCCTGCCTTTTCTCTTTAACGGTCCTGGCGAGTTCATCTGGAGGGCCAGATTCATGCAGCACATCAACATCGCAATCGACGGACCCGCAGGAGCCGGAAAAAGCACCGTGGCCAGGGAAGTGGCACGTCGATTAGGCCTTCTGTATGTCGATACAGGAGCAATGTACCGGGGGGTTGCATGGCTCGCGCTGCATTTTGGAGTGTCCGCGGACGACGAAGAGGCGATTGTTGAGCTGTTGCAAACTCATCCGCTGCGGTTTGTCCGCAACGTCGACGGTGGATTGGACGTCTACTACGGCGAACAACCAATTACCGCGCAGTTGCGGAATCCAGAGGTATCCGCACTCGTATCTCAACTCTCCGTCTACCCGAATGTCCGCAAGATACTCACAGAGTGGCAACAGGGTTTTGCGCGGGAGCATTCGGTTGTCATGGATGGTCGAGATATTGGCACAGTCGTTCTGCCGAACGCGAATGTAAAAGTGTTTCTGACGGCGTCGCTCGAGGAACGTACACAACGCCGTGCGAAGGAGATGCGGTCGAAAGGATACGAGGTGTCCGAAGACGAATTGAAACGGGCAATTGCGGAACGCGATGCGCGCGATTCCTCGCGCAGCGTGGCACCCTTGAAACCCGCTTCCGACGCCCATTGCATCGATTCTACGGGCAAATCGGTCGAGCAAGTGGTGAGTGAAATCCTCGCGCTGGTGGAGCGGATGCAGTCATGATGACCGTGCACGATCGGTACCGGTCGCCTGTCTACAAAGTGGCCCGGACCATTGTGTGGCTGTTCTTCCGCGCAGCGTACCGCTTTCGCGTGGTAGGCAGAGAGCACGTACCGAGAACCGGACCGCTTGTGTTGGCGAGCAATCATATACATAATTTCGATCCGCTCGTAATTGGGCTAGGCGCTCCGCGGTTCATTCACTTCATGGCGAAACAGGAACTGTTCAAATACAGGCCGTTCGCGGCGCTGATCCGGTATTTCGGCGCCTTTCCGGTGCGTAGAGGGCAGAGTGACAAGGCCGCCATCAAAAACGCATTGAATATACCGGCGCAAGGCGGGTGTCTCGTAATCTTTCCGGAAGGACACCGCTCCAAAGATGGCAAGTTGCTTCCGGGTCTCCCGGGTGTAGCGCTGATTGCTCGCAAGTCAAACTGCCCAGTGGTGCCAGTCGCCATCGTCGGACCCTATCGGTTTCGGGGCAGGTTGACGGTGCGCTTCGGGGAACCCTTTACTCCCGGGCCGGACGATACCAACGAAACCGTGCTGGCCGCGATTATGCAGCGGATTCAAAATCTGTTGGACCAAGGACATGCGGTATGACGCTTTACCTGTGGTTGCAAGACTTGCTGATCACGCTCGCCCTTCTGGGCGGGGTTCTGCTATACAATGCTGCGCTGGTGCGAAAGCTTAACGAAAAAATGGACACCCTGAAGGTACAATCCATTTCACGGCAGTTCCTATTGGTCAGCTTTGTGTTAGTGACTTGTCTCATGGTCTCCGGCGCACTCTACCAGTCCGGCGTGGTTCGCGGTGTCCTGGCATATGCGTTGGTTGGGACTGTCGGGTGCGTATCAATGATTTGTTTGCAGGTCTTCAATCGGTTTCTGCGATGATTTTCAATCGGGGCTTGCATTGAAGACTGTTGATAAATTGTCTTGTCAAATTGAGGAGGGCGCAAGGATGTCAGAAGATCTGCAGAACATGTTGAACACAGTGGAGCTTTCCGTAGGTGACATTGTGGAGGGAACCGTCACCGAGGTCGAGGATAAGCGAGTGCTGGTGGACATCGGACACAAGTTCACGGGCGTCATCCCGATTCGTGAACTTTCGCCGCTTCGCATTGAACATCCGAGTGATGTCGTGTCAGTCGGACAAAAAGTCGTTGCTCGCGTTGAAAAGTTGGATGACGAGGCGGAAGTCGTGGTGTTGTCCCGTAGGGAAGCCGCCGCAGCCAAAGCTTGGGATGAATTGAAACAGAAGTTCGAGAACAACGAGGCGTTCGACGTGACCGTCCACGACGTGGTCAAGGGCGGTTTGGTCACGGACGTTGGAGTGCGCGGATTTATTCCGGCTTCCTTGGTGGACCGTCAATTTGTGGAGGACCTTTCGGGCTACAAGGGCAAGACGATTCGCGTCCGCATCGCCGAGATTGATCCGGAAAACAACAAGCTGATTCTGTCCCGCAAGGCTGTCCTCGACGACGAATATCAGCAGGAGATCCGCGAGAAGATTTCCCGACTCACGCCTGGCACAGTTGTCGAAGGAACGGTGCAGCGCCTGACCAACTTTGGCGCGTTTGTCGATGTCGGGGGCGTCGACGGGTTGGTGCACATTTCGGAACTGGCCTGGCATCACGTCGATGATCCAGCCGAAGTGGTGCAGCCTGGAGACAAGGTTCGAGTTCAGATCTTGGGTGCGGATCCGGATGCGGGCCGCGTGTCCTTGTCCATTAAGCACGCGACTCCGAGTCCGTGGGAAACGTACGCCGAGGAGTTCCGCCCTGGCGACGTGGTCACGGGCAAGGTCGTCCGCTTGGTTGACTTTGGCGCTTTCGTCGAACTTCGGCCCGGTCTCGAAGGGCTTGTTCACGTGTCGCAGATTTCCCATCAACACGTGGAACGTCCGTCAGACGTTCTCGAAGAAGGACAGGAAGTCCAAGTGCGCGTCCTTGCGGTGGAACCGGAACGGAAGCGAATTTCCTTGTCCATCAAGGGTGCGGTTGAAGCGCCGCGGCGCAAGGAACCACAACCGCAGAGGTATTCGACATCACACGACGAGGTATCTGGAACGGGCGCTACTCTCGGCGATTTGTTCCGGGATCTCTTCAAGAACAACAACTAAGTCCCGATATTATGCTCGGAACGCCGCGTCAGCGCGGCGTTCTTTTTTTCGGCGCGGCGCATGAGTTTGACGCGTGACGGGAACTGTCTAACTTGAGGTGTCCTCTGATGGAATCGCTGTACGCATCGCTCCTCTGCGCCAGTTTCGCCTTTTCTTCGGAGTATCTGCGCATCCGTGGCACAGGTTCGGTTCCGCGCGGAACTCTGTCCGGCGAACGGTTATTGCCGATGGCGGCGCTCTTCTACATATGTGGCCTGTTTGTTTACTTACTTTATCCGACAGCGGCACTACCGGCCGCGACCATCGCGTTGCTGTGCGCCTGTCTACCTGCACTTGGACACAGACTGGGAAGCCGACGAAAACTACAACTGTGCCTGATTGGCGTTGCGTTCGCCCTGATGGCAGGCAAGCTGATGAGATCTTTTCCGTTCTACAAGTGGCATGGGGTTCCCACTATGGTTGTGCTCGCAGCACTCTGGGCCACGTTGACCTGGTGCGTCGCAGGGACGGCAGCAGAGAGCTTCGAAGTTCTCTCGTGGAGCTACATCGTCCTGTTTCTTTTCGCCAACTTGCAATGGAATTCCATCACCGTATTTGGATACCACTGGTGGTTTGCCACCGATGGGGTGGAGAGCTCGTTCTGCAATTTGTATTGGATGGCGACCTGCATCAGTACGGTGGGATACCGGATCAAGGACGGACTGGCGAAACTGTGGGTAAAACGGTATAAAACAGTCATTTGACGTTGCACCTATTCTGTTTCATAATGAACAGATGACATTGTAAAGGTGGGAGAGTGCTCACTTTGCCGAAGATCCACAAGGTTCATCCTGGTTCGTTGGCCGAGGAACTCGAACTGGTTCCAGGGGACGAACTGTTGAAGATAAATGGACAACCCATCCGCGATATTGTCGATTTGCAGTTTGCACTCGCCGCAGAGGAAATCGAGCTGGAAGTGAAGAAGGCGGACGGGGAAGTCTGGATTCTCGAAGTGGAGAAAGGATATGACGAGGGACTGGGGGTCGAGTGGGAAAACCCGACGGTCGACCGGGTCCGACTCTGCCACAACAAGTGCGTCTTTTGTTTTGTAGACCAAATTCCGTCAAATATGCGGCAAACGTTAAACGTCCGCGACGACGACTACCGTTTGTCGTTCCTGCACGGCAACTTCGTCACCTTGACCAACGTCAAGGATGAAGAGTTGCAGCGGATTGTCGACCTTAAGATGTCGCCCTTGAACATCTCAGTTCACACGACGAATCCGGAACTGCGCGTGCGCATGCTCGCGAACAAGCGGTCGGGCGAGATCATGCGGCAGATTGAGTTCCTGGCCAAAGGCGGCATTGAGATGAACACTCAGGTCGTGCTTGTGCCAGAGTGGAATGACGGGGAAGAGTTGGACAGGACCATTCGCGATCTGGCCCCGTTTTACCCTGCGGTGCGGACGCTGTCCGTCGTACCGGTCGGCTTGACGAAACACCGCCGCGGTTTGCACAAACTGCGCCCATGCACCCCGGACGAGGCGCGCCGAGTCATTGAACAGGTGCATGCGTGGCAGGCGAAGTTTCGCGAAGAGCTCGGTGTTTCCTTCGTACACGCGGCCGACGAGTTTTACGTATTGGCCGAAATGGAGGTTCCGCCCAGTTCGCACTACGACGAATTTGCCCAGACCGAAAACGGCGTCGGCGTGATTCGCATCTTCCTCGACGAGCTGGACGAGGTCTGGCCGCGTTTGCCGAAGTCGATTCAGGGAACCAAACGCAGCGTGGCCGTTGTCACCAGCGTCTCTGCCCGCAAGGTTATTCAACGGGCGATAGATCGGCTCGGAGAGGTATCGGGCCTGCGCGCGGAAGTATTTCCAATTGTGAACGACTTTTATGGACATCACGTGACGGTCGCGGGCCTTATCACCGGTTCGGACATCGTCGCGCAGCTGTCCGGAAAACTCGAGGAGTTTGACACCCTGTTGCTTCCGGACATCATGCTGAAGGACGATGCGGACGTATTTCTGGACGACTACACGGTCGACCAAGTTCAGCGCGAATTGAACCGACCGGTCACGGTGGTGCCGGCAACCGGGATGGGCTTGATGTACGGTGTCCTTGGGCACACCCAGTCCCTGCCGCCGAGGCGGAGGTATGAGGCGACCTTGCGGATTCTCGAGAATCCGCCAAGTCAGTCGACGGGGACGTCTATTTGATACAGAATCCAAGCGTGGGGACGGTCGAGGCGATTGTCCCCGCTTTTCCAATAATCTAATCAAATCGCACGGATAGGAATGATCAGGAACTATGTCATTGCCAGTTGTTGCAATCGTGGGTCGAGCAAACGTCGGAAAGTCCACGCTGTTCAACCGCATTGTCGGAGAACGCATTTCGATTGTGGAGGATCTCCCAGGGGTCACGCGCGACCGCATTTACGCGAAAGCGGATTGGAACGGGCGCGAGTTTCACCTCATTGACACCGGAGGCATTGAGCTCGATGAACAGGACGAAGTGACCAACCTGATCCGAGTTCAGGCACAGTTGGCCATCGACGAGGCGGACGTCATCGTCTTTTTGGTGGATGGACGAGACGGTCTGACGAGCTCGGACAGAGACGTGGCGGAGTTGTTGCGCCGTTCCAGAAAGCCGATTGTGCTCGGTGTAAACAAGCTGGACCACCCGCGCCATCACGCGTCTGCCTACGAGTTTTACGAGCTGGGATTTGGCGAGCCGATTCCAGTCTCCGCAGAGCATGGTTCAGGAACTGGCGACCTCTTGGATGCCGTCGTACGCCAGTTGCCGCCGGGCGAAGATCCAGATTACGACGAGGACGTGATTCGGGTCGCGCTGATTGGCCGCCCGAATGTGGGCAAATCGTCGCTCGTCAACGCCCTGGTCGGAGAGGAACGCGTGATGGTGAGCGACGTGGCCGGAACGACGCGCGACGCCGTTGACACGCCGGTAGAAATGGACGGGCAGCGTTTCGTGCTGGTTGATACTGCCGGTTTGCGGCGAAAAGGAAAGGTGTATGAGAGCGTCGAAAGGTACAGTGTGCTGAGGGCCCTTCGCGCCATTGAACGCACTGACGTTGCGCTTGTCGTTTTGGACGGTCACCAGGGAATTGCCGAACAGGACAAAAAGGTCGCTGGATACGCACTCCAGGCGGGTAAAGCGGTTGCGTTTATCGTGAACAAGTGGGACATTGTGGAAAAGGACGACAAGACGGCGCACCGGTATATCGAAGAGATTCGCCACGAATTTCAATTCATGCGCTGGGCGCCCATCCTCTTTGTGTCCGCGAAGACCAGGCAACGCGTACATAAAATTCTTCCACTCGCCAAGGAGATTGCGGAGAATCACGCGATGCGCGTACCCACTTCCACGCTGAACGCTGTCCTGCAGGATGCAACCGCGTCGGTTGCGCCGCCATCGAGTGGGGGAAGGCGATTGCGCATTTACTACGCAACGCAAATTGCCGTAAAACCGCCGACCATCGCGTTTTTCGTCAACGACAGCGAATTGATGCACTTTTCTTACCAACGGTATCTCGAAAACCAACTGCGTCAGGCATTCGGGTTTGAAGGAACGCCACTCAGACTTACCACGCGAAATCGTTCGTAGAATAAGACAAACGAACGCTGCAAGATCCGTGGAGGAGGAAACGGTGTGTTCGTAGTGTGTCTGCTGCTGGCGTACTGCATCGGGTCCATTTCGTCGAGCACCCTTATCGGCAAATGGATTGCCCACATTGACATCCGAGAGCATGGCAGCGGCAATGCAGGTGCCACCAATACGCTGCGCGTGCTTGGGTTGAAACTGGCGCTGCTTGTGCTTGCCATCGATATTTTCAAGGGCATGGTTGCCATCTTTCTCGCGTGGTGGCTTGGGCATGGGGATCCTTGGCTAACCTATGGTGCAGGGTTGGCTGTCATCGTCGGACACAATTGGCCAGTGTTTTTTCAGTTTCGCGGCGGCAAGGGCGTGGCCACTACGATTGGGGTTCTGGCGCTGTTGATGTTCATCCCCGCAGCGCTCGCCGGCGTCATCGCAATTACGTTGGTCATCTTAACACGCTACGTGTCCCTCGGCGCCCTGACTTTTACCATTCTTACACCCATTTTTGCGGCCTTACTGGAGCCCGCTAAACCGTCGGCCATTGTGTTCGCGTCCGTCGTGGCCGCCCTGTCGATTTATCGCCACCGCCAAAATATCGAGCGGTTGGTGAAGGGACAGGAAAACCGCATATTTTCCAAGCGCATCTAAGGCGTCCAATACTACTGGAGGGGACAAATGAAAGCAGCGGTTCTGGGTGCAGGCAGTTGGGGAACAGCATTGGCAACTGTATTGACGAACAATGGTCACGATACCTTGCTCTGGGCGAAGCGCGATTCCGTGTG
>CAZYAH010000020.1:0-14831 GCA_964645595.1 uncultured Alicyclobacillaceae bacterium
CATCTGAATGGACTTGGCATCGCGGTTTTGGAACGCCCTGCGCAATTGACTGCAAAGCCACTCCGGCATTCGACCAACCCCTTACAGTCTTCGGCTGAACGCCGACTGCAGCCGACGTCGTTTCTTTATCATATGACCGCAGGGGTCGCCTGCGCCCTAGTCTTCCTGGGCGTTAACGAATGCTGTGAGGTTGCTTCGAACCTGGGTTACCGGAATGCCCGCGAGAGCGAACAGTTCGCTCGCATACGGGTCGGGGCGATAGGGCTTTTCGTAGTACACGCGAGCAATCCCCGCCTGAATGATGGCCTTGGTACACTGCAGGCAGGGCAGGTGCGTCACGTACAAGTCCGCCCCTTCTGTCGATATACCAAATCGCGCACACTGCAGCAGTGCGTTCTGTTCGGCATGAATGGCGCGCACACAGTGGCCATCCTGCATCTTGCAGCCGACATCCGTGCAATGAACGTCCCCGACAATCGATCCGTTATAGCCGCTTGCAATGATCCGCTTATCCCGGACGATGACACACCCGACCGCCAATCTGGTACATGTCGAGCGCATCGCCATGACGCGACTTTGTGTGGCAAAAAATTCTTCCCAGGACATTCGTGTCGATTGCTGCGAGCGGTTCTCTGCCATGTTGTCATCGCCTCTTTCGGTGGATTCGACGGCGCCATCTGCCAACAAACATTATAAGGGAATTCGGGGAAAGGCATCGAGTGAACTGGAAATCTGTCGACGAATACGGTTTGTGTCGGAATATTTCACGGATTCCCTGACTCATTCTGACAAACTTATCGCTGCCTCCTTCGTATAATGTGCCTACACATTGAGGAGGGGGAAACGCCATGGCTTACCCATTTGCAGAACGCGGGATTGAGACGCGGTTCGGGGAGCCGCAAGGTCGTGCTCGTGGCAGGCAGTACGCCCGCAGGTGGCTGCGGACAGGGCTCCTGTTGGTCATCGGAGTACTTCTTGGCCGCGCGAACATCGAACACCTAATCTCACCGTTTGCACTGGCGTACTTCGCGATTCTGACCGAATTGGTGGGGACCAAGCGCAGTTGGCCCGCACTGGCGGCATTGGCGGGAGCAGGCATGCAGGGAAGCGTTGGCGCCGTTGCCTTGCTGGGTTTGGAATTTGTCGCGTATCGCCTAATCCGAAAGGTGGTCTTTCCGAAACGTCAACCGGACATTCACTGGGTACCTTTCGTGGCTGGACTTGTCGACGTCGGCTGTCGCCTGGCCGCAATCGGCACCGTGTGGACCCGGTACGACGTCTTCATGTCCTTGGCTGAAGGCTGTCTGGTGGTCATCCTGTCTCTGATCTTTATCCAATGCCTCCCGCTGTTTGCCAGCTCAAACGCGAATCGTCAGTTGCGCCACGAGCAGGTGGTCAGCCTGACGATTCTCATCGGTTCGGTTACCACTGGATTGGCAGGCCTCCAGGTGTACGGGGTTTCCCTGCTGCAAATCGCGATCGACTGGATGATTCTCGTGATGGCCGCCGTCGGCGGCGCCGGCCTTGGCGCGACGGTTGCCATCGTGGTCGGCGTGCTCGCCATGATGAACCACGCAGAGTCGCTGTCCTCTGTGGCGATACTGGCGTTTTCCGGACTGTTGTCCGGGCTCTTGAAGGACGCACGCCGGGTTTGGTCCGGGCTTGCGTTTCTATTGAGTGGAGCCATTCTGACCGTGGCGACGAATGCGAACTGGCAGGCCGCCACGCCCGTCATCGCAGCGGCCGCCGTTGCAATGGCGCTGTACTGGCTGACTCCGGCCGCCGTACTGCGCGAGCTCGCGGCCTATGTGCCAGGAACTGCCGAACACACTCAGTCGGAAAAGGACAGAGCGCGCCGAATCCGGCAGTTGTTGTCCGAGAAAATCAGTGATATGGGCCAGGTGTTCGAGGAACTCTCGCTGGCGTTTGCCGACACGGGGGAAACCGTGTGGACGTCGGCGCAACAGTTGCTCGACCACACAGTCGGTACGGCGGCGAAGGCTGTTTGCAACGGCTGCCCATTGCGGACCAAGTGCTGGGAAAAGGAAGGATACGCGACCTATCAGGCGATTGTCCACACCGTTGAGAAGCTGGAATCCGCCGCAACCGTACACGTCCAGCCGACACACGACCTCAAGGAGCGGTGTATCCGCCTGGATTCCATGATGGGGGTGTTGCGCCACACGCTGGAGATAACGGATCGGGATGCGAAATGGATTGCCAAGCTGCGGGAACAGCGTGCGCTGGTGTCTGCTCAATTGTCGGGAATCGCAGACGTCATCCGCAACGTGGGAGCCGAACTGGAACGGGGCAACGAGTCGTCGCTGTCTGGAGAAGAGCAGATTCTGGCGGCTTTGGAACAACTCGGGCTGTACGTGGATCACGTTCACATCGTCAGCTTGGACCCTGGGAAAGTGGAAATTGAGGTGACACAGCCTTCCCAGGGGGCTTATGAAAACTCTGTTCGCATGATTGCGCCGCTGCTGTCCGGAGTAGTCGGCGAAAACATCACCGTCAGCCGCGTCATCGGCGAGGAAGGCGGCCCGTGCACCAGCGTATTTACGTCGGCGCGCCTGTTCAACGTCACGACGGCGGTGGCCACTGTGGCCCGCGAGGGCAGAACCGTTTCCGGCGACAGCTACGCATCGGTCGACCTTGGCAACGGCCGCTACGCCATTGCCGTAAGCGACGGAATGGGCAACGGCGAGCGAGCCCGCAGGGAGTCCAAGGCTGCGATTGAGCTGTTGAAAAAATTGATGAAAGCAGGCTTTGACGAACAGTTGGCCATCAAGACGGTCAACTCTGCGCTCTTGTTGCGCTCGCGCGAGGAAATGTTCACCACGCTCGACATGGCCCTGATTGACCTGTATTCGGCGAAGGCGGAGTTTCTCAAAATCGGATCAGCGCCGAGTTTCGTCAAGCGGGGCAAGCGCGTGTTCTCCATCGCAGGGAACAACGTGCCGATTGGGATTCTCCAGGATATCGAAGTTCAGACCATCGACGAGCAGCTGTATCACGGCGACATTCTGATCCTGGTGTCGGACGGAGTCTACGATGCGCCCCGGCACGTGTACGACAAGGAAGATTGGTTGGTACGGCAGATTGAGCGGATTGAGACGCGGGATCCACAGGAAATCGCGGACATGCTCATCGAAGCTGCGGTCCGCATGAACCACGGGGATATTTACGACGACATGACGGTTCTCGTGGCGGTAGTCGAAGACTATCAACCAGAGTGGGCGTCCATCAAACTGCCGGGAGTCATTGGATTGCGCCAAGGTCGCAAGAAGCAGGGAGCCTGATGGGGATGGCAGCAGCGCGGGAATGACACCCAACAATTTCGTCCATACTGGCTACTAACCAGTACGGAGGTGGAAGAGTTGGGAGAAAAGACAGGTACCATCCGGCAGATTCTCGTTGTCACAGACGGTTGTTCCAACGTTGGACCAGACCCGGTTGTTGCAGCGGCACATGCGCGCAAGCAAGGGATTGTAGTGAACGTCATTGGCGTGGTGGACAAAGGCGAGTTAGGTAAACAGGGCAAGACGGAGGCGATGTCGATTGCCGATGCTGGCGGCGGCATGTGCCGAATTGTGCACCCAGTGGAGTTGTCTGCCACCGTTCAGATGATGACGCACCAGACTGTGCAATTGACCTTGCAGCAAGTCGTGAATCAGGAGTTGTTGCAGGTGATGGGAAAAACGGCGGAAGATCTGCCGCCGACCGAGCGAACCAAGGTGATGCAGGTTGTGGACAAATTAGAAGAGGAAGTGCGTCTGGAAGTTGTCGTGGCGGTTGATACGAGCGCCAGCATGAAAGACAAGATTCCCACCGTGCGGGAAGCGATTCGCGACTTGGCGTTGTCCCTGCAGGCTCGCCAGGGGGAGGCGAGCGTGGCAGTCGTCTGTTTCCCGGGCTCGGACGATTCACCCGTCCGTACCGTACAGTCGTTTCAACCGGAAGTCGACATGACACAGCTCGAGCAGATGCTTGTCGCACGGGGAGGGACACCGACGGGACCGGCGATTGAATACGCTATTCAGCTCTTCAGTGAGCTTCGCCGCTACGACGATGCTCCGCGGCAGCGCTGGTCCGGCGAAGCGCAATCGATGTAGGTGATGATATGCTCCCTGACGGGACAGAGCTTGTCGGCAAGTGGACGGGGACGCGGTTTTGTGTCGAACGCAAGTTGGGGGAAGGGGCGAACGGACAGGTTTACCTGGTGCGAACGCCGAGCGGCAGAGCCGCCATGAAAGTCTGCGACCGCTCCAGCGACATTGCGCTCGAATGGGGGCTGTTGGAGCGGCTCAGCGCAGTCAACCAGGTCTTTCCCAAACCGTTTGTCATCGACGACGCGCCCCCGGGCCACTATTTCTACGTAATGGAGTGGGTTGCCGGCCGCCCCTTTGAAAGCGTCGCGCCGTCTTTGCAGCCGGAACAGTTTCACGCAGCAGTGCAACAGCTGTTGCAGGCGCTTGCGGAACTGCACGCGCGAAACTACGCATTTTGCGACATAAAGCCCGAAAACATCCTTGTAGCGGTTCAACCGACCCTGTCCGTCCGCTTTGTCGACGTCGGCGGGGTCACTCCATTCGGTCGATCCGTTCGCCAGTACACGCCGTTTTTCGACCGCGGATTTTGGGGGCTGGGCGTGCGCAAGGCGGAAGCGGCGTATGATTTGTGCGCGCTCGCTTTGACCATTCTGTTCTTTCGACACCGCCCGCCCGAGACCCTGATGGCGAGAACGCCGAGCGAACGCCGCCACTGGCTGTGGCGAGCGGTGAAGAGGTTCGAGTACCCAGAGTACGTTCAGGTACTGTCGAGGGTTTTGCTGGGACAAGTTCGCACGAGTCAGCAGATGTTGGACGAATGGACAGCAGCAAAGACTGCGAGATCAACCGCTGCGCCGGTAAAGCAGAAGGCGAGTAGAGATTGGACCGAGTGGCTGATGTGGACGTCGCTCGGGTCTGCTGCGACTGTCACCCTGGTCGCGTGGGCGAGCTTTTTCGGCTGGGTCTGACACCACGTTCCCGATGTGCGCGTTTCTGCGCGTATTTTTTTCGGGTTGGGCCCGTGCTACAATCGGCCCAAGAGGGGTGTGGCTTTAGGAGGATCAGCCCATGGAATGGACTGTGGACATTCAATCGGCCGTGCGGCATTCCATCTTTCGCCTAATCGAGCGGTTAAACGTCTCGCGCGCCCGGGTACTTGTCGCCGTGTCGGGCGGCCTCGACAGTATGGTGCTGCTGCACGCCGCGCGCCAGTGCGCCAGATCCAACCCAGTCGACGTGTTCGCAGTTCACGTCAATCACCATCTGCGGATACAGGCAGATGACGACGCCCGGTTTGTCGAGCGGATGTGCCGTGACTGGGGCGTTCCGCTGACGGTCCGGGACGTCCACCTGTCGGACATCGCCGAGCGGGATCGGCGCGGACTTGAAGCGGACGCGAGGCGCTTGCGCTACGAGGCTCTGGCCCAGACAGCGCGGGAAGTTTCGGCGCATTGCGTCTTGCTTGCGCACCACGCGGATGATCAAGTCGAAACCATCTTGTGGAGACTCGTTCGCGGCGCATCCTTGACCGGGTTGTCCGGGATGCGTGGAGAGGCGGAGCGCGACGGCGTCATCTGGCTTCGTCCTCTGCTCGACTACGACAAGGCGATGCTCGCGGCCTATGCCGAAGAAGCGGGCATTCCGCACGTCGAGGACGAGAGTAATTTTGACACGCAGTACATCCGCAACTACCTTCGCCATCGCGTGGTTCCTGAATTGAAGCGGTTGCAGCCGAAGTTGGCCCAGGTGCTGGCACAGGCGAGTCGCTTCTTGCGAGAAGACGACGACTACTTGAACGAGCTCGCAAAGGATGCCCTGAGCAGGGCCGCGCATCAGGTGGAAACAGGATTTGAGATTGATCTGCAGGCGTTTGCTCAGCTGGCGCGTCCTTTACAACGCCGCGCGATTAAAATACTATTGTATTGTTTCCCGTCGGCGGAGTGGACTTCTGCGCACATTGAAGGGGTGATGGCGCTTGTGGAGCACCAGAGCCCTTCTGCGGAAATGAGTTTGCCGAACGGTCTCTGTGCCTGGCGTGAATACGACCGCCTACGGATAGGGCAGTCCCGCCAGGACGCGAGTGAAGGATATCGCTTTACGTGGCGGCCGGATGTGAGCTCCCGCCTGGAAATCCCGGTAAACGGAGGCTGTTGGGAACTCACATGTGACGTCGTCTCTGGCGTTGACCGGCGCCTTCCGAGGCATCAAGGAGAACTCGCCATTCCGCGCGTCGAAGCGGTCGTCGTCCGCAGCGCACGTCCAGGCGACAGAGTGAGAGTACTCGGATTAAACGGTTCGAAAAAGGTCCAGGATCTGTTCGTCGATGCCAAGGTTCCGCGCTGGCAGAGGGCATCCTGGCCTTTATTGGAAGTGGGTGGAGAGATTGTTTGGGTTCCCGGCGTGACCCGCGCCGAGCATTGCCTGGTCGACGAGGAAACTCAGGATGTGTTCCTCATCTCTGCCCGTCGCATCTCCGTTCCAACTGCCTCGTCTTGATAATGACTTGTGTATTTGTCACCTGTGACAACGTATTAATAAGATAAGCACGGCTCAGGGAGGCCCCTATGCATCCAGATCTGGAGAAAGTTCTATTTACGGAAGAAGACATTCAACGCGCGGTCGCGCAAATCGGCGCGCAGCTCTCGAACGACTACAGCGGTAAAAATCCTCTGTTCATCTGCATCCTCAAGGGCGCTGTCATGTTTATGGCAGATCTCGTCAAGCAGGTAACCATCCCAATGGAAATGGATTTCATGGCGGTTTCCAGTTACGGAGATTCCTCGCGTTCCTCGGGTGTTGTTCGGATTATGAAGGATTTGGACCGGCCGGTGGAAGGGCGCCACGTGGTCATTGTAGAGGACATCGTCGACACGGGTCTTACGCTGACGTACCTCAAGGATTTGTTGCTCCGTCGGCACGTGGAGTCGGTGAAAGTCGCTGCCATGTTTGACAAGCCGGAAGGGCGCAAAGTCGAGATTACTCCGGACTACTACGGATTCACCGTGCCGAACGAATTCATCGTTGGATACGGACTGGATTACGCGGAGCAATACCGCAACCTGCCTTACGTAGGCGTTCTGAAACCGGATGTTTACAGGAAATGACCAGGGTCGGTCCTTCAGCGTTATTTAATGCCGCGAGTACCTGTGGTACAATGATTGCGCCATGACCGAGAGGAGGTAAGGCATGAACAGATTTTACCGCAGTATCGTCTTCTACGTCCTAATCCTGTTGGCCATCGTCGGGGTTGTGAACTACATAACGGGGCAGGACCATACCCGGGTCACCCTTACATATAGTCAATTTGTGACAAAGGTGAAGGAACACCAGGTACAACCAAAGGTCGTCCTGACGCCAGAAGGCTTGACTGCAACCATCGACGGCACTCTGACGGACGGAGAGAAGTTTACAACAAGAGCTCTGCTGATGAACAACGACATCAGCAGCTTCCTCGTCGAAAATGGCCTGGATTCAACCATTGAACCGCAGCCGAAGGCTTCCATTTGGCTTCAATTCCTCGAATCTGTCGTGCCTTTTATCTTTATTTTCATCCTAATGTTCTTCCTCTTTAACCAAGCGCAAGGCGGCGGCAGCCGGGTGATGAATTTCGGCAAGAGCCGGGCTCGCCTTTACACAGAGGAAAAACGCCGGGTCACGTTCAAGGACGTGGCGGGCGCGGACGAAGAAAAAGCGGAACTGGAGGAAATTGTAGAATTCCTCAAGGACCCGAAGCGGTTCTCGGCCCTCGGCGCTCGTATTCCGAAAGGGGTCTTGCTGGTGGGCCCGCCGGGTACTGGTAAGACGTTGCTTGCCAGGGCGGTCGCTGGCGAGGCAGGGGTTCCGTTTTTCAGCATCAGCGGTTCCGACTTTGTTGAAATGTTTGTCGGTGTCGGCGCCTCCCGCGTTCGCGACCTGTTCGAAACTGCGAAGAAGAACGCGCCCTGTATCATTTTTATCGATGAAATTGACGCCGTAGGCCGTCATCGCGGAGCGGGTCTGGGCGGCGGCCACGACGAACGCGAGCAGACCTTGAACCAGTTGCTCGTGGAAATGGACGGCTTTTCGGCTAACGAGGGCATCATTATCATCGCGGCGACCAACCGACCGGATATTCTGGATCCTGCGCTGTTGCGCCCAGGTCGAATTGACCGGCAAATCATCGTCAATCGCCCGGACGTCAAGGGGCGCGAAGAGATCCTCAAAGTACACGCTCGCAACAAGCCGTTTGCTGAAGACGTCCGGCTCGATCAGATTGCCAAAAGAACGCCTGGGTTTACCGGTGCCGATTTGGAGAACGTCCTGAACGAAGCGGCCCTGTTGGCGGCGCGCCGAGGGGATCCGCAGATCAAGAATTCGGACATCGACGAAGCCATCGACCGCGTGATGGCAGGGCCGGAGAAACGCAGCCGCGTGATGTCCGAGCGCGAGCGGAAACTTGTCGCCTACCACGAGTCCGGGCACGCCGTCGTCGGATACTTCATCCAGAATGCCGACACTGTCCACAAGGTGACGATTGTTCCGCGCGGAATGGCGGGCGGTTACAACCTGATGTTGCCTAAGGAAGAGCGGTATTTCATGACGCGCCAGGAGATGCTCGACAAGATCTGTGGATTCTTGGGCGGGCGCGTAGCTGAGGAAATTGTGTTCGGTGAGATCTCGACCGGCGCGCACAACGATCTGCAACACGTGACCCAGATTGCACGGCAAATGGTCACCGAATACGGTATGAGCGACAAGCTGGGGCCGATGCAATTCGGGAGTCGACAAGGATCTGGCCAGGTATTCCTGGGGCGCGACCTGTCTGTGGAGCCGAACTACAGTGATCAGGTGGCGTACGAAATCGACGCAGAGATGAAGCGGATTGTCGAGGAGTGCCACGAGCGAACCCGCAAAGTGTTGCTCGAACATCGAGACAAACTCGATAAGCTGGCCAATATCCTCCTCGAAAAAGAAACGCTGGTTGAAGAAGAAATCAAAGAAGTCATGGAAAGCTAAAATCGGTACCCTCGGGGCGTAGGACTCGAGGGTTTTTCGTCGAATTAAGCTAACCACCGTCCAAATTGCAGGCTGCGAGTCGCAGTGACAGGTGGAGGTGCCAAGTGGCCAACATACTTGCACTGGACGTCGAAAATACGATTGTCGCCGTCGGCGTTTTCAAGGACGGCGTACTGGCGCATCACTGGCAGGTATCCACGGCGAAGAATCGCACTCCCGATGAGATTGGAATATTGATCAAGTCTCTGTGTCGAGATCAAGGATTTGACGTGCGGCATTTGCACGGAGCAGTCATCAGTTCCGTTGTCCCGCCGGTTACTCCGATTCTCGAAGACATGTGTAAAAAGTACCTGGGCTGTTCGCCGGTCGTCGTCGCTCCGGGAATCAAAACGGGAATTGTCATAAACTATGAGAACCCACGCGACGTCGGCGCAGACCGCATCGCGAATGCTGTCGCGGCCGTGCGCCGCTACGGGCCGCCGGTGATTGTCGTGGATCTCCGGACCGCGACGACGTTTACGGTAGTCAATTCGGACGGGCATTACATCGGAGGAGTCATTGCTCCTGGCATACGCTCGTCCGCGGAAGCAATGTTTCAGCACACGGCAAAGCTGCCGAAGATTGACCTTGTTGCTCCGCGCAAAGTGATTGGCAAGAACACAGTGGCCGCCATGCAGTCAGGTATCGTCTACGGTTTTGCCGGCCTGATTGACAACATTGTGCAGCGAATTCGAGACGAGGTCCCGCTTCCATACCAAGTGGTCGGAACGGGTGAATTTGCGGGCCTCGTCTGTCCGCACACCCAGACGGTCAAAGAGATTGTCCCACACCTGACTCTGGAGGGCTTGCGTATTTTGTGGGAACAGAACCGCTAGCGTCTCCTGGGCAACACCATGACGCACGAGGAGGATGACGGATGGAGACGAGAGATATTGCTCTGCGAGCGATGTCCAGTAATGGGCATATTCGCGCCATGGCGTGTACAACGACTCATCTCGTCAATGAGATGCAAAAACGGCACACGAGTTGGCCTGTAGCCACAGCCGCCCTAGGGCGCACGGCCTCGATTGCAGCGATGATGGGCCTGATGTTGAAAGGCCGCGAACGGTTGACGGTTCAAATCAAGGGGGACGGTCCGCTCGGCTCCATCGTTGTTGATGCGGATTCCGAAGGAAACGTGCGCGGTTATGTGGATAACCCTCACGTTCACCTGCCTGCCAACGCGCAGGGAAAGCTGGATGTGGGGGGAGCGGTCGGCTCCGGTATGCTGTACGTCATACGGGACTACGGGCTGAAGGATGTGTACCGGGGGAGTTCCGAGCTGCAAACTGGGGAGATTGGGGACGACTTTACCTATTATTTTGCTGTGTCGGAACAGACGCCGTCTTCTGTTGGGGCAGGAGTATTGGTGGATACAGACAACACGGTCATTGTCTCGGGGGGATTTATCGTCCAGTTGCTGCCCGGGCACACGGAGGAGGACGTAACTGCGCTCGAGAATCGACTGGGCCGTCTCACGAGTGTCACGGAAATCCTGCGCGAAGGAGCAGGCGCTCGCGAACTTCTGTCCATGGTCGTGCCGGATGCGCAGATTCTGGAGGAACGCGCTCTGCAGTTTCTCTGCCGCTGCTCTCGAGAGCGGATGGAGGGCGTCTTGAAAAGCCTTGGCGCGGCGGAGATTCGCGCTTTGCTGGAAGAGCAGGGCCAGGCAGAGATTGTCTGCCACTTCTGCAGTGAACGCTACACGTTTGACAAGTCTGAGCTTGAGGCGCTGTTAGAAGACAGCGAGAGTGGAGTGAGCAAATGAGCACGACACATTCCAATGTACCGAACAATAGCGCATCGCGGAGAACGCTGGTCATGGGCATCGTGAATGTCACCCCCGACTCGTTCTCCGACGGAGGCAAGTATTTCTCGCCGGAGGATGCGATTCGCCACGCCTATCGACTGATTGAGGAGGGCGCTGACCTGCTCGACATCGGCGCAGAAAGCACGCGGCCGAATTTTCAACCCGTATCCCACGAAGAAGAGTGGAGACGTCTCGAGCCTGTGCTGAAAGAACTGTGCACAAACAGTCCGGTTCCGATCTCGGTGGACACGTACAAGGCGCGTACTGCGGCCCGGGCAATCGAGATGGGTGTACAGATCATCAACGACGTCTGGGGAGCACTTCACGACCCGGACATGCTTTCGGTCGTGGCAGATGCAGGTTGCCAGTACATTTGGATGCACAATCGCACGGCACCGGTCGAGTCCGATCCGTTCGGCGCCTTGATGCGAGAGACAGAAGCGGGTGTGGCACGCTGCCTCGACGCTGGCATTGGACCGGACAAGTTATGGATTGATCCAGGGATTGGATTTGGCAAAACGTACGAGCACAACCTCACAATTCTCAAACGTTTACACGAATATTGTGATCTGAAGTTTCCAGTGTTGTTGGGTACCAGCCGCAAGAGCGTAATTGGGAATACGCTTAACCTTCCACCGAACGAACGGCTGGAGGGTTCGCTTGCAACCGTTGTCGTCGGGGTTATGGCGGGTGTGCGGTGCGTCCGAGTTCACGACGTTTTGGCGACCGTGCGGGCGTGCAGAATGACGGAGGCAATTCTGAACGCCAATGCGTGAGGCGGGGGCTTGATATGGCGACGCACCGAGCGTACATCGGAATCGGGTCGAACATTGGGGACCGGTGCAGCTACCTCCAAGCTGCCGTCGGAGCGCTCAACGAGTTTGGGTCTCTTCGCTGCTCCGCAGTATACGAAACGGACCCGGTCGGTTACCGGGAGCAGCCGCGGTTCCTCAACATGGTGGTCGAACTGGAGACGGAATTGGCGCCGCTTCCGCTGCTCGATCAACTGATGCACATCGAACGCGACCACGGCCGAGAGCGGTCCATCCGGTTCGGGCCCCGGACGCTCGACCTGGACATCTTGCTGTACGATAACGACTACATATGCTACCGCAACCTGCAGATTCCGCATCCGCGCATGTGGCAGCGCGCCTTTGTGCTGGTTCCCCTGGCAGAACTAGTCCCGGACCGAAGAGGTCTAGGTGGGCGTTCCATAAAGGCGTTGGCAGACCAACTGCTGCGAGAGGGAGGGATTCGCCGTGTTGGACGTGTTTGGCAGACGACTTCGGGCGTACCGCAAGTTAAAACACTGGACGCAGATTGAACTAGCCGAAAAGGTCGGCGTGAGTGTGGCCATTATCGGCGGTCTCGAACGAGGCACGCGATATCCAAACAAGGCGCTCGTGGATCGCCTCTGCGAGGTGCTCCAGGTATCTCCATCCGAACTCCTCGGAGAAGACAGCGACGTGGCTTTTCAGATCCAACTGGGAAGGCAGCCCGATTAGTGTACCCTGGACAACCGCTTGGCATACGTTGACAATGCGGAGAGCGCTCTCTATAATTGCGCATAGACGCAACCTCAGGATGGGTCCAGGCACTGTTAGTACGTCTCGTACTGACAGTGTTTTCTGCAATCAGAACACGAATATGGAGATATGCCCATTGCATAGTAATTGAGGTACATTGCGGACAGTAAAGGAGAGACCGAAATGACCGAGAAGGAAGTTCTGCTGACGCCTGAGGGTTTACAGAAACTTGAAGACGAGCTTGAACATCTGAAAAGTGTAAAACGACGCGAAGTCGCCGAACGCATAAAATTGGCAATCAGCTACGGGGATATTAGCGAAAATTCAGAATACGAAGACGCTAAGAACGAACAGGCCTTTGTCGAAGGCCGCATCATGACTCTCGAGAAGATGCTGAGAAACGCGCGGATCATCCACGACGATGACGTCGATACGAATCTGGTCAGCATCGGATCGACCGTCGTCCTGAAAGACGTGGAATTGGACGAGGAAGTCGAGTACACTATTGTCGGATCTGCAGAGGCGGACCCGGCGAGCAACAAGATTTCCAATGAATCGCCAGTCGGGCGGGCGCTTCTCGGTAAATCGATTGGTTCGTTTGTCGACGTAGCTGTACCGGCGGGGACCATCCGATTCCAAATTCTAGAGATCAAGCGCTAACTTTGACAACGAGAAATCCCAATTTCGTCCATTTGCGAGTTCGGACGAGGACACTGTGCCTCGTCCGTTTGAATTGGAGAGGTGACTCTTATGGAAGAACAAGATCTTATGCAGACGCGAATCAACAAAATGCAGACACTGCGCGAATGGGGAATTGACCCGTTCGGCCACCGCTATGACGTTACACACCACACAGCGGAAATTCGCGAATTTGGCAATGACAAGAGCAAGGAGGAGTTGGAGGAGTCCCCTCTCCGCGTCCGCATTGCCGGGCGGCTGATGATTAAGCGAGGTCACGGCAAAGCTGCATTTGGCGTTGTCCAAGACGTCACAGGCACCATTCAGGTGTACGCCAAGTTGGATGTACTCGGCGAGGAATCTTACCGGGTATTTGAACTGCTTGACCTCGGTGACATCATCGGGGTGGAAGGGACTGTTTTCCGCACGAACCGCGGCGAACTCACCGTCCTCGTGGAGGATCTGACGGTACTGTCCAAATCGCTTCGCCCGTTGCCGGAAAAGTGGCACGGCCTGAAGGATGTGGAGACGAGGTATCGGCAGCGGTACCTCGATTTGATTGTGAACCCGGAGATTCGGGAAACGTTTATCGCACGCTCGAAAATTGTACAAGCCATTCGGCGTTATCTTGACGGGCTCGGCTTTCTCGAAGTCGAGACGCCGACATTGCACACTGTGGCCAGCGGAGCGCACGCGCGCCCGTTTGTCACGCATCACAACGCTTTGGATATGGAACTGCACCTGCGTATCGCCCTCGAACTTCACCTGAAAAGGCTGATTGTCGGCGGGCTCGAGCGAGTGTACGAAATTGGACGCGTGTACCGCAACGAGGGCATCTCGACGCGGCACAACCCAGAGTTCACGATGCTCGAGCTGTACCAGGCGTACGGAGATTTCCACGACATCATGGACCTGACGGAAAACCTCATTAAGTACGTTGCGCAGGAGGTCGTGGGCTCGCTCCACATTCCTTACGGCGATTACACGATTGACCTGGAATCGCCGTGGGCACGGCGCCACATGGTCGACCTGATCCGGGAACAGACCGGTGTCAACTTTTTCGAAGTGACCAGCACTGAAGAAGCCAGGGAACTGGCAAAGCAACACGAAGTTCACATTCAGCCGAACATGGAATACGGTCACATTGTGAACGAGTTCTTCGAACAGAAAGTCGAGGAAACCCTGATCCAGCCGACCTTTGTCTACGGGCACCCTGTCGAAGTGTCGCCGTTGGCAAAGAAAAATGAACAGGATCCGCGATTCACGGATCGGTTTGAGTTGTTTATCGTGGCGCGCGAACACGGAAATGCCTTCAGCGAATTGAACGATCCGATTGACCAGCGGCAGCGCTTTGAACAACAGGCCGCCGAACGAGAACTCGGGAACGATGAAGCACAGCAAATCGACGAAGACTTCATCACCGCCCTGGAGCATGGAATGCCCCCGACTGGCGGATTGGGAATAGGCGTTGACCGACTCGTCATGCTGCTAACGAATCAACCTTCCATCCGCGACGTCTTGTTGTTCCCGCTGATGCGTGAGCGCACGGAATAACATCGTCGTTCGGATATCATTGGAGCCGCTACCATTGTCGCGGCTCCTTTTTTCATTCGTTATGACGCCGTGCGCAAACCCAGAATATAACATGCGAAATCGGGGTTGATCTCCTGGGTGAACCGTGCTATAGTAGTCGATGCCGCCGCGAGGCGGCGCGAAATGACGAGATGTGAA